>NZ_JBSGDB010000025.1:0-38288 GCF_053602155.1 Streptomyces sp. NPDC004561 | reverse complement strand
GCCGCCGGCAGGGCCGTACGGCTGACGAGGGCGCTGGAGAACTGGTCAACGACCTGTGCGAGGGCCTCGGCCGGGCCCGGCGCGACGGTCAGGGTGCCGTCCTCGCCCACCGCGATGTCCTTGTCGAGCGTGAACCAGCCCTGGACGATGTGCGCTGCGCCCATGGAACTGAGCACCGGGCGCAGGGCGTAGTCGATGGCCAGGACGTGTGCCGTGGTCCCGCCGGTCGCCAGCGGAAGGACGGTCTTGCCGGACAGGGCGTACTGCGGCATCAGGTCCAGCAGGGACTTCAGCAGCCCGGAGTAGGCGGCCTTGTAGACGGGCGTGCCGATCACGACGCCGTCGGCGCGGTCGAACAGGCCGGTCGCCTCGACGATCGCCGGGTGCCGGAAGTCGGCGCCGAGCAGCGCCTCGGCGGGGATGGTGCGGACATCAAGGGGGATCACCTCGTGCCCCTGGGCCGTGAGCCGCGCATCCAAGTGGCGTAGAAGGCGGGCGGTACGGGAGGTGGCGGAGGGGCTTCCGGAGACGGACAGGACGGTGGCCATGGCGGACCCTTCGGGGGCGTGAGATTTCTTCGTGGGGGTGCGGGGGCCGCCTACGGCGGCGTACCGCGGCCCCGCATCCAGGGACGGCTACTTGTTGGTCTTCGGCAGGCCGGGAGGATTGATGTCCGACTTGGTCACGGCCTCGTTGGACAGGCCCCAGCGCTTCAGCACCTTGGCGTATGTGCCGTTGCGGATGATCTCGTTGAGTGCGTCGGCGAGCGGCTTGGCCAGGCCGCTGTCCTTCTTGGTGGTGGCCGCGATGAGGCCCTGGAGGGTGGCGCCTGCGCCGGAGTAGGTGCCGACGACCTCGGTCTTCCCGGTGGTGGCCGCGTGGTAGGCGGCGGTCGGGTTGGGGCCGAGGTAGAGGTCGATCCGGCCGGACTGGAGGGCGAGGTAGGTGTCGCTGTCGTTCTGGTATCACCGAGTTCCCGCAGCAGGGGCTTCACCCTCGGGTCTCCGACGGTGACATGAGGGGCCGTCAGTTCTGGTGCGGACGTCATACGTTCACCGCCGCCAGGTTCTGCGTGCCGCGGGCCGCCCGCTCGGCGTCGCGCTTGGCGACCTCCTCGCGGACGATCGGGATCACGTATCGGCCGAAGTCGATCGCGTCGCCCAGCAGGTCGTAGCCGCGGGCGGAGAGGATGTCGACGCCGAGGTCGTAGTAGTCCAACAGTGCCTGGGCGACCGTCTCCGGGGTGCCGACCAGGGCGTTGGAGTTGCCCGCGCCTCCGGTGGCGGCGGCCGTCGGGGTCCACAGGGCGCGGTCGTAGCGGTCCCCCGCCTCGGCGATGGCGATGAGCCGCTGTGAGCCGGTGTTCTGCGGCGTGGCATGCCCATTGTGGCGCTTGGTGATCGCCTCGCCCTTGTCCTTGCGGGCCTTGATCGCACCGACCGTGCGGTGGGCCTTCTCCCAGGCCAGCTCCTCCGTGGGGGCGATGATCGGGCGGAACGCCACCTGGATGCGGGGCAGCTCGGTGCGGCCTGCGGCCTTCGCGGCGGCTTTCACGTTCTCGATCTGTTCGGCGGTCTTGGCCAGGGGCTCGCCCCACAGGCAGTAGATGTCGGCCTCGGCGCCCCCGGCGGCGTATGCGGCGGGCGACGAGCCGCCGAACGACACTTTCGGGCGGGGCTGTTGGACCGGGAAGACGTCGCTGACGAAGTCGTGGAAGCGGTAGTGCTCGCCCTCGTGGTCGAAGGGCTCGTGGGTGGTCCAGATCTTCTTGACGATCCGGATGTACTCGCGGGTGCGGGCGTAGCGCTCGTCCTTGGTGAGGGTGTCGCCCTCACGGCCCTGTTCGTGGTCGTTGCCGCCGGTGATGAAGTGCACGGTCAGCCGGCCCTCGCTGATCTGGTCGAGGGTGGCGAAGGTCTTGGCGGCGAAGGTCGGGTACGAGACGTTGGGCCGATGCGCGAGGAGGATCTGGAGGCGGTCCAGCCTGCTCGCGATGTAGGCGGCAGCCGGAGCGGGGTCCGGAGACCCGGAGCCGTAGGCGAACAGCACGCGGTCCCAGCCGTGGTCCTCGTGCGCCCGGGCGAGCCGGAGCGTGTACTCCTTGTCGAAGGCTGCGCCGGAGCGCGGGGTGGTCTCTGAGCCGTCGTTGGTGGCGGCGATGCCAAGGAACTCCACGGGCATGGGAGATGGCCTTTCCTCAAGTCCTCTGGGGCCGTGCCGCTCTGTGGGCAGCACGCGGCCAGGGCGAAGCAGCCCTCGGTGCGGCCGTGTGTGACGACGCTTCAAGGTGCTGGGAACCAGGTAGTGAGCAGGTGTGATGACGCCAGGGCGTGGGCCTCGGGCGGGGTAGGGCGACGGCAGCGTGTGTCAGGTCTCGCAGGACCGCCCGTACGCGGGTTCAGCGCATGTTCAGCGATTGCGTACGACGGCGCTGGGAAGGGAGGAACTCGGCCCGCGACGGGGTCACCGAGGGAGGGAAGGGCCGGTCAGACGGCCCGCTGCCCGCGTCAGGCGCAACACGCGGCGGACCACACCCGACCGAAGTCGATGTGGTCACGGGTGACCAGGTGCTGCTCGGCATTCATGCGATTAATTGAGCAGTACATCTCGCTTCTCGTCAACCACGGCCCGGATGCCGGACCGGCGCCCAGCAGTTGCTGTGCGTGGTTGGCACATGCGCACGGTGCGCCCATACGATCGAGGACGGACCGGCTCCGCCGCGCTGCGGCGGCCGTACCGGCCGCGTTGAGGGACGCGGCGAACGTGATGACGCCGAAACCCAGCCACCGCCCCGTACCCGCGCTGTGTCTGCGCGGCATCCCCGAACGCGCGCCGCCGGGTGGTCACCGACGCCCGCGCCTCCCTCCCCTGGAGAACCTCCTGATGGTCTCGCCATCCGACATCACCGATTCCTCCCGCGTCTCCGCGGCCTTCCCGCCCCCAAGACACCTCAAGGGCTCCGGCAGCCAAGGCCCCGACGACGATCTGCCACGGATCGTGCCGCGCCGACACACCGGCCGCTGGCTGACCGCTGCCGCCGCGCTGCTGGTCTTCGCGATGGTGGTCAACTCCGTCGTGCGCAACCGCGCCTTCCAGTGGGATGTGGTGGGCCGGTACTTCACCACCGCCGCCGTGCTCGACGGGCTGGTGCTCACCCTGTGGCTGACCGGAGTGGTGATGGTGCTTGGCTTCCTGCTCGGCACCCCGCTGGCCGTGATGCGGCTGTCCTCCAACCCAGTGCAGCGCACGCTGAGTTGGGTATACGTGTGGATCTTCCGGTCCACTCCGCTCCTGGTGCAGCTGCTGTTCTGGTTCAACATCGGCGCCCTCTATCCGACGCTCGGCCTCGGCATCCCCTTCGGGCCTCAGTTCGTCACGGTCACGACGGTCAACCTGCTCGGCCCCACCCTCACCGCCGTCATCGGCCTGACCCTGCACGAAGCGGCCTACGCCGCCGAGGTGGTGCGCGGCGGCATCCTCTCCGTCGACTCCGGCCAGACGGAGGCCGCCCAGGCTCTCGGCATCGACAGGCGGCGCACCCTGCGCGGGATCGTCATCCCGCAGGCGATGCGCTCCATCGCCCCGACCGCAGGGAACATGCTGATCGGCACCCTGAAGGGCACCAGCATCGTCAGTGTGCTGGCCGTGCACGACCTGCTGTACTCGGTGCAGCAGGTCTACAACCAGACCTACCAGGTCATCCCGCTGCTGATGGTGACCACCCTCTGGTACATCGCCGTCACGACCGTGCTCAGCGCGGGGCAGTTCCACGTCGAGCGCCACTACGCCCGCGGCTCCTCTCGCACGCTGCCGCCCACGCCTCTGCAAAGGTTCAGGGTCCGTCTGGCCGCACTTCGTGCCCGGCTGGCCAGGGCGACCGCGCCCGACGCCCGCCCGGCGGTCGACGGTGGCCGGTGAGCCCACCCACGGTGTTGCGTTCCCTGCATTTCCTATCGATTCACTAGGAAAGCATTGACGATCCGCCCAACGGGTGCGCAGGATGATGCACATGGCCCACACGCAGCAGCGACTCGTTCGTCGTCGGCATGTCGACTTTGGTCACGCCGTCAGCGCCGCCTGCTGTCGCGTGTGAGGCACGCGGTCACACGTTGCGCGTGCCGTTCCGCTCCTTCTCTCTCATCCCAGGTCATCGGGCGCGCGCCCATCCGCAGCGCCTGATGGCTCGACGTACTCCTTGAAGGACGACCGCCATGACCACGGCACTTCCGGCCCAGGCCACTCCATCGGACTCGCTACTTCCCGACATGCGCCATCTCCGCCTCGTGGGCGACACCGCTCAGGAAGGCGACGAGGGAAACGGTTCCGCTCCGCTCGTCGGTTACCTCGTGCTCGTCCCCGAGGGAACCGACCCCGCCCAGCTCTTCGCCAAGGACGTGGCGCGACCGGAGATCCGGCCGGTCGCCCTCACGGACTCGCCTCCCGTGCAGCAGACGGGAGGCGGTGTCATCCACATCGATCCCGCGCGACATGTAGCAGAGTTGGACGGGTGCGAACTCGACCTCACCTACCTGGAGTTCGGGCTGCTGGCCCATCTCGTACAGCAACCCCACCAGGTGCATTCGCGCGAGCAGTTGATGGCCGGCATCTGGGGCTACGACCACATCGGCGACGGCCGCACCGTGGATGTCCACATCGCGCGCCTGCGCCGCAAGCTCGGCACGGCTCACCGGCACCGGATCGTCACCGTACGGCGCGTGGGCTACAAGTACGTGCCCGACCGGCAAGAGAGCCCCAGCCAAGCGAGCCCCAACACCGCATCCTGCCGCCGACCTTGAGGAGACCACCACCATGGGCATTGCCGCTGCGCCGTCCGGCCCCGCCTCGGGTTCCGTCCGGACCGGGCCCGGCCGTGCGCACTGGCTGCGCGTGGCCCGCGAGACGGCGGACGACCTAGCCACGGACGCGGCGGCCAGGGAGCAGGCAGGCAAGGCCCCGTTCGACGAGGCGTCCCGGCTGCGTGAGTCAGGACTGCTGACTCTTCTCGTACCGGCCGGGCTCGGGGGAGGCGGCGCGGACTGGCCCACGGCCTACGCCGTCGTCCGGGAAATCGCCGCCGCCGACTCTGCGATCGGTCAACTCCTGGGCTGTCACTACTTCCTGTCGTGGAGCGCCCGGTTCTTCGCCGAGCCCTCTCTCGCCGCTCAGGTCGAGCGGCAGTCCGCGGCGGAGCAGTGGTGCTGGGGTGGTGGTTTCGCCCGCCAGGAACCACCTCTGACGCTGGCCAGGACAGCCGCCGGCTTCGTGCTCGACGGTCGGCAGAGCTACACAACCGGGCTCCTGGTCGCCGACCGCCTCGCCGTGCGGGCCGTACGGGCCGACACCGGAGAACCCCTCGCCGTCGTCGTCAATCCCGCCCATCACGGGGTGGGGATCGACGGCGACGCCGACACTTTCGGTCAGCGGCTCGCGGCTGGCGGGAGCGTGGAGTTCGACGGTGTACCGGTCGCCGCCGCCGACGTACTCGGCTCCCTGTCCGCGGACGAGGATGTCCTGTCGCCCCTGGCTGCTCTGGCATCGCCAGTCGGGCGTCTCCTCTCCGTCCAGCTCCGTCTCGGCATGGCCGAGGGAGTGCTCGCCGAAGCCCGCGAGTACAGCAGGGCGGCCCATTCCCTCTGGCACCCGGACCGGCCGGCTGGTTTCCCCCAGGACCCGCAGGTGCTGACCGCCTACGGCGAACTCACCGTCCTCACCCGCTCCGCGTCCGCGCTCGCCGCTCAAGCACGGGAAGCCGTGCACGGCGGGCTGGCACGCGGCGAAGACCTCACCTACGACGAACACGCGGAGATCTCTGTCCTCGTGGCCATGGCCGAAGCTGCCGCCTCCAGGGCCGCACAGGAGTCGACCACCCGCGCCCTCGACATCATCGGCACGCGATCCGCGTCCTCGCGGCTGGGCTTCGACCGCTTCTGGCGAAATGCACGGACCCACACCTTGTACGAGCCCGTCGCTCACCGGCTCCGCGATGTCGGGGACTACTTCCTCACCGGTGCGCACCCTCCGTTCATCCTGCCCGTCTGACTGTGCGATGCCGCTCGAACTTCCCGGCGGCTCGGCACGGGCGATGTTCGCCATGAAACTCGGCATCCAGGCAATTGTGAACGCCATACTTCACTCACATGTCGAGCTGTTCAGAATATGAGATGTCCGCGCAGGCTACATTGACTTGGCCGGATTCCGCTGCAACTCTCATGAATGTGAGCAAGTCCGAGAACCTCGCCGCGCGCCTGCACGTCGATCTGCGACGTCAGGCCAGCGCCATCTGTGCCGTCGGCCGCTGAACGCGCTGACGGGCGCCGCTCTCCCGCTCCACTTTCACAGTCGCACCACGACCGTTTTCGGCGTAGACGACTGATTCCTGGCAGGCATTCCTGATGGGTCCCTTTCCCCTTTCAGCGCCCGCCTTAGTTGCGCCCAATTGTCGAGCGCCCCCTCAGTTATGGCTTCTTCATGCCATCGATTCCGCCTCAGTCCCCATTCGTGTGAACAGGACCTTTCCATGGCCACTACGGCATCGACCCGACGCCAGTTCCTCTCCCTGCTCGGTCTTTCTGCGGTGGCCGTGAGCTGCGGCACAACCGCCGGAGCCGCTTCCGGCAAGGGCCAGACCAAGACGCTCCGGTACCAGGGCTGGGCGGGTCAGGTGACCTTGCCGGAGCTGGCCGAGGATCTCGGCTATCTGGAAGACGTGAAGCTGAGATGGGTCGGCAACACGATCAGCGGGCCGCAGGACATCCAGTCCGCGGCCACGGGCCAGGTCGACTTCGGCGGCGCGTTCAACGGCGCGGTCGTCAAACTGGCCGCGAACAACGCCCCCATCAAGGCCGTCATCAGCTACTACGGCTCCGACAAGTACGCCTACAACGGCTTCTACGTCCTCAAGGACAGCCCGATCCGCTCGGCCCGCGACCTGATCGGAAAGAAGGTGGGGATGAACACCCTCGGGGCCCACTCCGAGGCCATGCTCGACATCTATCTGCAGCGAGGCGGCCTGTCCCGGGCGGAGACCGCAAAGGTGGAGCCACTCGTGGTTCCACCGGTCAACACCGAGCAGACGTTGCAGCAGAAGCAGATCGATGTGGCCGTCCTCGGGGGCATTCTGCGCGACAAGGCCCTGGCAGCCGGGGGCATCCGCCCGCTGTTCACCGACTATGAGCTTCTCGGCGCGTTCAGCGCAGGCACCTACGTCATGACGGACCGCTTCCTGAAGCAGAACCCCGACACGGCCCGGATCTTCGTCACCGCCGTGGGACGGGCCATCGAGTGGTCCCGTTCCACTCCGCGCGAAGAGGTCATCGCCCGGATGACGGACATCGTGAAGAAGCGCGGCCGCAATGAGGACACCGCACCCCTGAGGTACTGGCGGTCCTACGGCGTCGCCGAGAAGGCGGGCCTGATCACCGGCAAGGAATTCCAGCTGTGGATCGACTGGCTGGCCGACCGCGGTGACATCAAGAAGGGCCAGGTCACGTCGTCGGACCTCTACACCAACGCGTTCAACGGCAACGAGAAGTCCTCCTCTACTGCGAAGAGCGGGAGCTGATCCCATGCCGGAATCCACTACGCCACCCACCACACCCAAGATCGTGTTCGAGGACGTACGGAAGGACTTCACCGTCAAGGACCGGACGGGGGCTCGACAGGCGCCCCGGTTCACCGCCCTGGACGGCATCGATCTGGAGATAGCAGCCGGCGAGTTCGTCGTCCTGGTCGGCCCCAGCGGCTGCGGGAAGTCGACGCTGCTGGATCTGCTCGGCGGCCTCACCCAGCCCACCGGCGGACGGATCCTGTTGGACGGCGAACCCGTCACCGGCCCGGGCCTGGACCGGGGCATCGTGTTCCAGCAGTACGCGCTGCTGCCGTGGCGCACGGCGCAGGGCAATGTCGAGTTCGGCCTGGAGGCCACCGGCGTCCGTCGACGTCAACGTGCCTCACGGGCCAGGGACTTCCTGGATCTGGTCGGCCTGGCCGGGTTCGAGGACCGCCATCCGCACGAGCTGTCGGGCGGGATGCGGCAGCGGGTGGCGATCGCCCGCAGCCTCGCCTACGACCCCGATGTGCTGCTGATGGACGAGCCGTTCGCCGCGCTGGACGCCCAGACCCGGGAGTCGCTGCAGGACGAACTGCTGCGCATCTGGCAGCGCACCGGCAAGACCGTCGTCTTCATCACGCACGGTATCGACGAAGCCGTCTACCTGGGACAGCGGGTCGCCGTCATGACGTCGCGGCCGGGCCGCATCAAGCAGATCGTGCCGGTCGCCTTCGGCTCCCGTACGGCGACAGAAGACCTCCGCTCCAGTCCCGAGTTCGCGCGCCACCGGCACGAGATCTGGTCGCTGCTGCACGACGAGGTGGCCAGGGCCCAGCAGTTGGAGAAGGAGGAGGCTTCCGTATGAGCCCCACAACCGGAACGGCCACCGAGAAGACCACGACGCCGGACTCCGTGAGCACCACCGAGCCCGCCCCGGCCCCTTCCGCTGCCAGATCCGCTGCTACGTCCGCTGCGTCCGCGCCAGACGACGCCTCGCCGTCGGGGGTGCGCCAACTCCGCTCCACGGCGGCCCCGGTCCGCCGGGCCGTCCGCCGACTGCCCTACCTGCTGGTTAAGGGGGTGACCAAGTCCGTTGCGGTCGTGGCTCTGCTGCTGCTGTGGGAGACCGCGCCGCGACTGGGTCTGGTCGACCGGACCTTCCTGCCGCCGTTCAGCGAGGTCGCCCACGCCTGGTGGGGGCTGGCCGCCGACGGCCAGCTCGCCGACAACACCCGCGCCAGCCTGGTGCGCTCGTTCAGCGGATTCGGTCTCGCCGTGGCCCTCGCCGTGCCGCTCGGCCTGCTGATCGGCTGGTACCGGCCGGTCGCCGACCTCCTCGGACCGCTGCTGGAGGTGTTCCGCAACACCGCCGCCCTGGCCCTGCTGCCGGTGTTCGTCCTGCTGCTGGGCATCGGCGAGACCTCGAAGATCTCCATCGTGGTGTACGCGTGCACCTGGCCGATCCTGCTCAACACCATCAGCGCGGTCCGCAACGTCGACCCGACCCTGCTGAAACTCGCCAAGTCGATGGCTCTGCCCACCCCCCGGTTGTTCCAGAAGGTCATCCTGCCGTCCGCGGTGCCGGTCATGTTCACCGGCATCCGGTTGGCCGGAGCGGTGTCCATTCTGGTGCTGGTCGCCGCCGAGATGATCGGTGCCAAGGCAGGACTCGGCTATCTGATCAACGCCTCGCAGTACAACTTCGCGATCCCGCAGATGTACGCGGGCATCATCACGATCTCCGCCATCGGCGTGGCCTTCAACCAGTTCCTGGTGGCCGTGGAACGGCGGCTCAGCTCCTGGCGCGTACCGGCCGACGGCTGACCTCGGCCACGTTCTCCTCTCACTGCCTCCCCGGTCTGTCGCCCTACTCGTCCCCTGCCCCGTTGGTCTCACTGCCCCCGATCCGAGGAACGCCATGCCCGCGACCAGCCCACGTCGGCTGCACCTCAACGCCTTCCTGATGAACGCCGGCCACCACGACGCCGCCTGGCGCCACCCACGCACCCAGCCCGAACGCGTCACCGACCTGCGCTACTTCCAGCAGCTCGCGCAGACCGCCGAGCGCGGCCTGCTCGACTCCGTCTTCCTCGCCGACGGCCTCGCCCTGTGGGGGAAGGTCCGGCACAACGCGCTCGGCGGCTTCGAACCCCTCACCCTGCTGTCCGCCCTGGCGGCGGTCACCCAGCACGTCGGCCTGATCGCCACCGTCTCCACCACCTTCAACGAACCCTTCCACACCGCCCGCAAGTTCGCCTCCCTGGACCACATCAGCGGCGGCCGGGCCGGATGGAACATCGTCACCTCCGGCACCGTGAACGAGGCCCGCAACTTCGGGCAGGACGAGCACCTGGAGCACCGGCTGCGCTACGAGCGGGCACGGGAGTTCGTCGAGGTCGCCACCAAGCTGTGGGACAGCTGGGAGGACGACGCGATCCTGCTCGACCGTGAGCGCGGCATCTACGCCGACACCGACAAGGTGCGGGAGATCAACCACCGCGGGGAGTACTTCGGGGTGCAGGGCCCGCTGAACGTACCGCGCACCCCGCAGGGATATCCACTGCTGGTGCAGGCCGGTTCGTCGGAGGACGGCAAGGAGTTCGCCGCCCAGTACGCCGAGGCCGTCTTCACCGCCCAGCAGACCCTCGCCGACGGCCAAGCCTTCTACAAGGACCTCAAGTCGCGGCTCGCCCGCTACGGCCGTACCGAGGACCAGCTGCTGGTGCTCCCCGGCATCGCCCCCGTCATCGGCTCGACGGAGGCCGAGGCCCGCGCGCTGGAACAGGAGCTGACGGAACTCCAGGTGCCCGAGTACGGGCTCGCCCAGCTGTCCGGGATGCTCGGCACCGACCTGACCGGGCTGCCGCTGGACGGGCCCCTGCCCGAGCTGCCCGAGGAGCGGGACATCAACGGCAACAAGAGCCGCTTCACGCTCGTCGCCGAACTCGCCCGCCGCGACGGCCTCACCCTGGGCGAGCTCATTGCCCGGCTCGGCTCTGGTCGTGGTCACCGGGTGTTCGCCGGCACCCCGGAGCAGATAGCCGACCAGCTCCAGGAGTGGTTCATCCAGGGTGCCGCAGACGGCTTCAACATCATGCCGCCGCATCTGCCGGGCGGTCTGGAGGACTTCGTCGACCATGTCGTGCCGATACTGCAGCGGCGCGGCCTGTTCCGCACCGAGTACACCGGCCGCACCCTGCGAGAGCATTACGGCCTGGCCCGCCCCGCCAACCGGCTGACCG
Organism: Streptomyces sp. NPDC004561; assembly: GCF_053602155.1. Classification (NCBI taxonomy): domain Bacteria; kingdom Bacillati; phylum Actinomycetota; class Actinomycetes; order Kitasatosporales; family Streptomycetaceae; genus Streptomyces; species Streptomyces sp. NPDC004561. Next base: position 27,497 of record NZ_JBSGDB010000025.1, on the reverse strand, counting down.
CGCCGGCGGTAGGAGAAGGACAGCCCGTATGAGCGAGCTGGACCTCACCACGGACGTCCTGGTGGTCGGCGGCGGCCCCGCAGCCACCTGGGCCGCGCTCAAGGCGGCCCAGGACGGCGCGGACGTCGTCCTGGCCGACAAGGGCTACTGCGGCACCAGCGGCGCCACCGCCTCCGCCGGAACCGGCGTCTGGTACGTCCCCCCGGAACCCGCCGCGCGCGAGGCGGCCATGGCGAGCAGGGAGGCCCTGGGCGGCTACCTGGCTGACCGGCGCTGGATGACCCGGGTCCTGGACCAGACGTATGCGGGCGTGAACGAGCTGGCGGCAGCCGGACGCTACCCCTTCCCCACCGGGCCGGACGGACAGCAGCTCAGGAACGGGCTGCAGGGACCGGAGTACATGCGCAGGATGCGCATCCGCGTCCAGCGGGCCGGGGCCCGCGTCCTCGACCACAGCCCGGTCACCGAACTACTCACCGACCCCTCCGGAGCGGTCGCCGGGGCCAGGGGACACCGGCGCCAGGCCGGTCAGCCCTACCGGGTGCGCGCCGGGGCGGTCGTCCTGACCACCGGCGGCTGCGCGTTCCTCAGCGGCGCGCTTGGCTGCAACGTCAACACCGGCGACGGCGCGCTGTTCGCCGCCGAGGTGGGCGCGGAGCTGTCCGGGATGGAGTTCTCCAACGCGTACGGCATCGCGCCCGAGGGCACCTCCGTCACCAAGACCGCGTTCTACTCCTTCGCGACCTTCTACCACGAGGACGGAACCGTCCTGGAGGGCGCGGCGAGCCAGGGCGGCCGGTCCGTCATCGCGAAGGCGCTGCTCAGCGAGAAGGTGTACTGCCGCCTCGACCGGGCGGACGCGGCGGCCCGGCGGGCTATGCGGCTGGCCCAGCCGAACTTCTTCCTCACCTTCGACCGGCTCGGCATCGACCCCTTCACCCAGCGCTTCGCCGTCACGCTCCTCGCCGAGGGCACCGTGCGGGGCACCGGCGGCATCCGCATCGCGGGCGACGACTGCTCCACCACCGTCCCCGGGCTGTACGCGGCCGGGGACGCGGCGACCCGTGAGCTGATCTGCGGCGGCTTCACCGGTGGCGGCAGCCACAACGCGGCCTGGGCCATCTCCTCCGGCAGCTGGGCCGGCCGGGGCGCAGCCCGCCATGCCCGCTCACTCGGCGTCCGTGCCGGTACGAGGCGCCTGGTGGCCGCGGGCGGAGCCGGGCTCCGGCCCACCGGCACCCCGGGCTCCGCCGACGGCTTCCGGAACGTCATCGCCGCGGTTCAGGGCGAGGTGCTGCCGTACGAGAAGAACTACCTGCGCCGAGGCGACCGGCTCACTGCCTCTCTGGAGGCACTCGACAGCGTGTGGAAGGAGGCGCGCGCCTCCTTGCACGCCGAGGGCGGAGACACCGTACGGGCCCGGCAGGCGGCGGCGATGGCGGCGCACGCCCGCTGGATGTACGCCTCCGCGCTGGCGCGCACGGAGACCCGAGGCATGGCCAAGCGGCTCGACTTCCCCGCGCAGGACCCCGGACAACACCACCACATCGTCACGGGCGGCCTCGACCGGGTGTGGACCCGCACCGAGCCCCTGACAACCGCCCCGTCGGCATCAGCGGCACCAGCCGCACCCTTGGAGGTGGCCTCGTGATCGAACTGGTCTCGGCGGAACGCTGCATCACCTGCGACAAGTGCATCAAGGTCTGCCCGACCAACGTCTTCGACCGCGGCGAGGACGGCATCCCCGTGCTCGCGCGCCGCGACGACTGCCAGACCTGCTTCCAGTGCGAGGCCCACTGCCCGGCCGACGCACTGTACGTCGCACCCATGACCCGCCCGCTACCCGACGACTCCACAGCCCGCGACGAGGAGCACCTGGACCGTACCGGCCTGCTCGGCAGCTACCGCCGGCACATCGGCTGGGGACGAGGCCGCACCCCCGGCACGCTGCGGGCCGTCGGCCCTCCCCTCGGACCACCGGGGTCCAAAGGACCGTCCCTGCCCATCACCTCCTGAAAGGAACACCCGCACATGACCACCGGCACCGGCTTCGACATCCGCAGGATCGGCGGCCGTATCGGCGCCGAGATCCTCGGCGTGGATCTCTCCGCCGACCTCGACCCCGCCGTCGTCACCGAGATCAACTCCGCCCTCCTGGAACACAAGGCGCTCGTCTTCCGCGACCAGAACCTCGACGACGCGGGCCAGCTCCGCTTCGCCTCCCTCTTCGGCGAGCTCACCACCGCGCACCCCACCGTTCCCTCCGTCGACGGCCAGCCCCACATCCTGCCCGTCGACGGCGACGAGGGCATCCGCGCCAACCAGTGGCACACCGACGTCACCTTCGTCCCTACACCCCCGAAGGCATCCACGCTGCGCAGCATCGTGGTCCCGCCCTACGGCGGCAACACCCTCATCGCCAACGCGGCCGCCGCCTACCGTGACCTGCCCGAACCGCTGCGCGAGCTGGCCGACAAGCTGTGGGCGGTGCACACCAACGACTACGACTACGCCGCCCCGAAGAGCGAGAAGGCCGCCGAGCACCGCAGGCGCTTCGTCTCCCGGAAGTACCGCACCGCTCACCCCGTCGTCCGCATCCACCCCGAGACCGGGGAGCGCGGGCTGTTCATCGGCGGCTTCGCCCAGAGCATCGTCGGCCTCGGCCCCTCCGACTCCCGCGACCTGCTGCGCATCTTCCAGTCGTACGTCACCCGCCCCGAGAACATCGTGCGCGTGGCCTGGACGCCCGGTGACCTCGTCCTGTTCGACAACCGCATCACCCAGCACTACGCCCCCGACGACTACGGCGACCTCCCGCGCCTGCTGCACCGGGTGACCGTCGCCGGCGACGTCCCCTCCGGTGTCGACGGCACCCTCAGCCACGTCATCGAGGGCGACAACGCCGCCCACTACACCCCCGCCGCAGCCTGACCCCACGGCCGCCGGGCAAGGGACACTCCCCTGCCCGGGGGCCCGCCCGCAACGGACACCGACCGAAGCCGTACGGGATACTGGGCACATGCGGATCTCAGCCAGAGCGGACTACGCGGTACGTGCCGCACTGCAGCTCGCCGCGTCACGGGATGACGCCCCACTGAAAGCCGAGGCCATCGCCACCTCCCAGGACATCCCGCACAAATTCCTCGAAAGCATCCTGAACGACATGCGCCGGGGCGGCCTCGTGCTCAGCCAGCGCGGCGGCAACGGAGGTTACCGGCTGGCCAAGCCCGCCGAGTCCATCAGCATCGCCGACGTCATCCGCACCGTGGACGGACCACTGGTCTCGGTGCGCGGCGTCCGCCCCCCAGAGCTGTCCTACACCGGCCCTGCCGAGTCACTGCTCCCCCTGTGGATCGCGTTGCGGTCGAACGTGCGCGAGATCCTGGAGGGCGTGTCGCTCGCCGACGTCGCGTCGGCCCAACTGCCCGCTGATGTATCAGCGTTGACCAACACCCCCAGCGCCTGGGTAAACCCCTGACACGCTGGGCCATTCACCGTTGATCTCAAAAACCGAGATCGCTACGTCCAGCATGCGAACTGCCCCTTGGTGCGGAGGCCCCCCTCTGCCACGATCCCTAGCAACCAGGTAGGAAAACTAGGGATCTGTGGGGGTGGCCATGCGAACGCTCGACCGCACAGGCCGGATGCTGCCCCTTCTGACCTCGCGCCGTCACATCGACCTCGGCCGTACGTCCAGCGCCATCTGTCGGCCCCTCTGACGCCACAGAACCTGACTCTCTCCGCACCAGCGCTGCCTGCCCGTCGCCCGCTTCTGCCGGCGGATCGGACACCCTCGGCTGACTACGCCCCCACGTTCCGCTTCTCAGCCCGCGACAGCATGCCTGCCGCAGACGGCCGAGGAGTGGGGTGTCGATGCGTACCGAGAAGCAGTACGCCCCGCATTGTCGTACCTCCCTGATCGCCCATCCCCTGAGAGGACACCTCCGTGTCTGCCGCAAGACCGCTCATCGCCCTGCGTACCCTCGCCGTCATAGCCGCGCTCCCCGTCCTGCTCACCGCCTGCGGCTACGGTTCCAAGGCCACCGACGACAGCAAGCAGACCGCGGTCGCGGCAGGCGCCAAGAAGCTCTCCGCCGACGAGGTGAAGATCGGCTACTTCCCCAACCTCACGCACGCCACCGCTCTGGTGGGCGTCCAGGAGGGTCTGTTCCAGAAGGAGCTCGGCAGCACCAAGATCAAGGCGTCGACCTTCAACGCCGGCCCCTCCGAGATCGAGGCGCTGAACGCCGGCTCCATCGACATCGGCTGGATCGGCCCCTCCCCCTCCATCAACGGCTACACCAAGTCCAACGGCAAGAACCTGCGCATCATCGGCGGTTCCGCCTCCGGCGGCGTGAAGCTCGTCGTCAACCCGACGAAGATCAAGTCCCTGAACGACCTCAAGGGCAAGAAGATCGCGACCCCACAGCTCGGCAACACCCAGGACGTCGCGTTCCTCAACTGGCTCGCGGATAAGGGCTGGAAGGTCGACCCGCAGAGCGGCAAGGGCGACGTCTCCGTCGTCCGCACGGACAACAAGATCACCCCGGATGCCTACAAGTCCGGTTCCATCGACGGCGCCTGGGTGCCGGAACCGACCGCCTCCAAGCTGGTCGCCGACGGCGCGAAGGTACTGCTCGACGAATCGACCCTGTGGCCCGACAAGAAGTTCGTGATCACGAACATCATCGTGTCGCAGAAGTTCCTCAAGGAGCACCCCGACGTCGTCGAGGCCGTGCTGCGCGGCTCCGTGAAGACCAACGCGTGGATCAACGCCAACCCGGACAAGGCGAAGGCATCCGCCAACGCGGCACTGGAGAAGCTGGCGGGCAAGGCACTGCCCGACAAGGTCACCGACCCGGCCTGGAAGTCCATCACCTTCCTCGACGACCCGCTGGCCTCCACCCTGAACACCGAGGCCGAGCACGCGGTCAATGCCGGCCTGCTGGAGAAGCCCGACCTGAAGGGCATCTACGACCTCACGCTCCTCAACAAGGTCCTCAAGGCCGCCGGCAAGGACGAGGTCGACGACGCCGGTCTCGGCGCCCAGTAGCGACGATCGGACCCCATGAGCACCCAGGAGGTGACGACCATGGCCACCACGATCGCCAAGGCTGCCCACAACGCCACGGCGGTGACGCTCGCCGCCCGTATCGAGCACGTCTCGAAGTCCTTCCCCGCCCCGGGCACGCCCGGCGGATCGCAACTCGTGCTGGACGACATCACGCTCGACGTCGCACCGGGCGAGTTCGTCACCTCCTGGGAGCCTCGGGCTGCGGCAAGTCCACCCGTCGGAGCGAGCACGCTCAGGTCAGCGTGCAGCCGAGCCAGCACTGGCACCCATCCGGGCAGACGGTGCTGCGCGGGAAGCTGCCGGCCGCTCTCGCTGGTCTGGTCGTTCATATACGCAAGGTCTACTGCCTGTTGAGGGCCACCGTCTCGTCCGGCACCGGCGGTGACTGCGCGCCCGGCCCGCGCCCGGCGATGCGCATGGCGACGCACGCCCCCAGGTACAGCAGGGCGACGACCAGCAGCAGTGCCTGATAGCCCGTCACCAGCGCCAGATATTCCAGCGTGCCCCCGGTCAGCGCGCCCAGCAGATTCGCGCCGAACGCGGACGTCGGGTCCGCGGCGAGCGCGAGGCGGTCCGAGAAGATGAGGTTGGCGCAGAAGATGGGGGCGAAGGCCAGGGCGATGGCGGCGGCGAGCCGTCCGGCGAAGGGCAGCGAGAGTACGGCATGCGCCGGGACGAGCCAGGCTGCCGCGAGGGTGCCGAAGAGCAAAAGCTGCAGCGGCAGCTGGTTGACCCGCCGCAGCCGGCGCCGGACCTCGACCGCCGCGAGGACGGCGAGCAGGACGCCGATGAAGACCAGGGCGTTGACCAGCCAGGTCGTACCGAAGTAGAGCGCGAAGCCGATCACGTTCTTCGTTTCGAGCAGCATGAAGGCCGCGCCCATCAGGAACATGTCGGTGTAGCGGACCGTGCTTCGGATCCGGAGCCCGGTCAGGCGCACCGCCAGAAGCGTCACCACCAAAATCGCGCCCAGTGCGCCCAGGTAGAGCGTGGGAATGTCCCGGTGGAGCAGATACGGAAACGGGTGGTCATCGCTCGCGGCCGCCGGGACCGCGCCGCCGGGCTGCCAGATCCGCTCGCACGACTGGTCGGCGGCAGTCATCCCAGCCACCAGCACGGCCGCGTTCTTGCCGAACGTCGTCATACAGGGAGCGTGGCCGTAGACGCCATCGAGGGAGCCGGCGAAGCGGTCGACCAGCCAGCTCGTCCGGAAGTAGTTGTACATGGCGAACGCGCCGTGGGGAGCCAGGTGATCGCGGGCGGCCTCGAACGCCTGCTGGGTGAACAGGTAGCTCTCCAGGCGCAGGTTGCTCGCCCCGGCCACCAGCGTCAGCGAGTCCGGCAGCGCCAGGACGACGAGGTCGTACTTGGCGTTCGTCCGCTCCAGGAAAGCCCGTCCGTCGTTGATGTGGACGTGCACCCGGGGGTCGTCGTACGGCTTCGCGGGGTGCAGTTGTGCGCCGATCTGCTGCAGCCGGGGGTCGATCTCGACGGCGTCCACGCGCTGCGCTCCGTGCTTCAGCGCGACCGCGACGTCGTTGCCGTTGCCGGCCCCGATGACCAGCACGCGCTTGTGCGGGTTGCCGGGTGTCCGGTCGTACGGCTGCCGGTAGGGCGAGTTTTTCTGCATCAGCACCGGGAGCGGCGCGATGCTCTGGTGGGGGACGCCGTTGGCGGAGATGCGGTATCCCCCGGTGGTGGACGTCACAGGCGTGAGCTGGATCTTGTAGTAGGGCGACCAGGAGATGCCGGCCGTCGTCGTCTCCACGAACAGCGCCGCGACCATCGCCACCAGAGGGATGCCGTAGCGCAGGGTGTTGCGCCGTCCGCCGAGGATCAGCAGGGCCGCGGCGGCGAGTACGCCCCATACGACCGAGGGAGCGCGGAGCCAGGACAACAGGGCGAAGGACGCCGAGCCGGTGATGCTGCCGAGCAGGTCGTAGCGGTAGGCGTCGAGCGAGGGAAGCCGGCGAAAGAGATCAGCGGTGATCTTGCCGATGGCGGCCATGATCACCGCGGTGAGCAGGAAGATGGCCGGCAGCGTCACCCACTCGGGGAAGCCGGTGGTCTTCACAGCGGTGAAGTAGATGACCTGGCCGCTGCTCTGACGCACCTGCACGGGAAACTCGCGTACCAGGACGACAAGAAGCGCGAGCGGCACCGGTGCCCAGCGTGTGAGCCGCTGCCCGCGCGCGGCGGGGATCAGGAACCCGATGCCGATGCCCAGGAATGACCCCAGCAGGATGAAGTTCGAAAAGTAGCTGAGGTGGACGACGTTGGCGCCCGCCCACCTGATCAGCGCCAGCTCGACGAAGAGCATGGTGGCGCTGGCCAGCAGAAGCCTCCAGCGCACCCAGCGGTCGGTCTGTCTGGTTCCGATCAGCTTCACACGCAATTACGCTGCCATCGTCGCCGCAGTGAGTCGAGACGACTTGCCGATTTTTATGACGATATCACCTTATTCAGAGAGGTCTTGCGGACCCCGAGCCTCGACAAAGTGACGTGATGTCCGGCGATGCGAGCCCGAGTGGCGCGAGGAGTCAGGCAACCGCGGGCGCCGTTGCCGGTGCACAGTTGCACTCGCCGTCGGCGAAGGTCATATCCCTGATGACCTGGCAGGCTTCGATCTGTCGATGTCCGCGGAGTAGCTCGGCCCTGCAACTCTCGCTCATCTCGCCCTGCCGGCACCCGCGTCCTCCACCACGGCCGACGGCTACACCCTCACCCTCAGCGGCGCTCTGAAAGCGGGCACGGCCAGCCCGCTGAGCGTCACGGTCCACAAGGACGGCAAGCCGGTCGCCGACCTCCAGCCCTACCTCGACACCTACGCCCACTCACCGCCTTCCACCAGGGCGACGAGGCGTTCGCCCACCTCCACCCACAGGCCAAGGTCAACGGCGACCACGGCGGCCCCACTCTGGATTTCATGACTGCCCTGCCCGCCTCCGGCAACTGGCGGCTGTTTCTGCAGTTCCAGACCGCGGGCACCCTCCACACCGCCGCTGTCACCCTGCACGTCAGCTGAGCAGGCCGTTCACCTGGTACTTGACGAGGAGGCGGCGCTGGTTGCGAGGGTCCTCATGAACGCCTTCTCGCCGTCAGATGGTGATGACGTTCACCGCCAGTGAGACGAGGGTGGCGAGGGCTCGGGTCTGGGCGTAGCGGCGTGGGTCCGCCGGGAGGCGGACGTCGGCGTACAGGCTGAGGAAGACGTAGGTGAGAACGGGTGCGGCCCAGTCGTTGGCGGAGAAGCCCGGCAGGCCGTCCTTGTTCAGCGGCGTCATGTTCGCGGACATCCGCCACAGGTACACCGAGGCCGCGGACAACACCGCGACCGCGGCCATGTCGGCCCATGCCGACCGGGGAAGCCGCCAGACTGCCACGGCGAGCGCGAGGACGCCGGTGATGGCGGCGGTCAGTCCGATATGGGCGGTGCTGAAGGTTTCGGACGACGAGGCGACGGCGAGGAGCATGGCATTTCCTGAATGAGCTCGTCCGGATGCTGCGTGACTCGTGCGGATGGACGCTCCCCACAAGTCAGGTCCGTAACCATGGATCGGGCTCTTCTACACGGACGGGCTCGTCGAGAGCCGGCACCGCCCCATCGACGCCGGTATGGCCAGACTCCGCCACCACTCCCTCCTCGCGGTGGCTGGAGAGCCGACGGTTTCGCCCGTATGGCGGCTCTGGTCTTCAGGCCCGCTCTGTATTCAGCGCACCACGATGCAGCGACGAGGCCGGCTTCGTTGCCCGGCGGCATCGTCCAAGGCAGGTCGGCGGAGACGTTGGCACGGCCGGCTCTGCGGGGAGGGCGGGGTCTTATGCGTCGGGTCGGTCCGGGCGGTGTAGTGCCTCGCGGGTGTCTCATGTGGGGTCTTGCACGGGGGCTTGCTCCTCTAGCGAGCCGTGGGCGGCTCGTTCTGGGGCGGCGGGGCTGTTGGCGCTTTGTGGTGGTGGCGGCGGGCTGTGGTCGTCGGGGGCGCCGGCTCCGGCCGGTGGTAGGCGCAGGGCGAGCAGGGCGGTGTCGTCTCCGTGAGGGGTGAGGCGTCGCAGGAGCTGATCGCAGAAGTCGTCGATGGTTCGGGCGTGTGGTTGGCGGGCGCCCGGTTCTCGGCCTACGGGATGACGTCTCACGCACGCCGCCGCACTCGGCGTGAGGCGTGATGCAACCGGTCCCGCACACAGGCCGCCGCGCAGTGCGCTTTAGCCGTTATCCGGGTCGTATGGCTCGGGCACACAGTCGAACGACGGCTCGTTGGCCGGACGCCCGGTAGGGGGCGCGGGGTGCGCTGCCGGTCGTCGACCGCCGTACCGATCCGCACCAGCCGCAAGGACTGAGGTTGATCCCCCTACGCGCAGGTCACGTACCGGGGGTTCCGGCCCCGGATGGTCCATCCGGACACGCGCCCACCGGATCTTGCGGTCAGAGTGGGCAGCATGACGGAAGCCAGCGAGCGAAACCGTAGTGCGGCGCGTGCACCTGCACGTCGGCACGTGGTCCGCGGCGCCAAGGACGCGGCCGAGTGTGCCGCCGAGGGGCTGGCCCAGCTCGTGTCCCACCGTCTGGAGGGGGTCTCTGCGGTGTGCCGCAGCGAGGACGACGGCTGGATCGTCGACGTCGACGTCCTGGAGCTGGCCCGCATCCCGGACACCACCAGCCTGCTAGCCACCTACCAGGTCGAACTCGACGCGGATGGAGAGCTGCTGCAGTACCGGCGGATCGCCCGCTACCGGCGTGGTGCCCAGGACCAGTGACCGGCCCGTCGGGTCGGCCCCGGAAGGAGCGCGCATGGTCACCTACGACGACGGGGTCGTTTACGTTCCCCGCGCCGGAACCCTGTACGACGTCCTCGAACTCATCCTCGACCGCGGCATGGTGATCGACGTCTTCGTGCGCGTTTCGCTGGTGGGCATCGAGATCTTGAAAGTGGATGCCCGGATTGTGGTCGCAAGCGTCGATACCTACCTGCGCTTCGCCGAGGCGTGCAACCGTCTCGACCTGGAGTACGACGCACGCTCCAAGACCGTGCCCGAACTGTTCGGCGGATCGGCGGCGAGAACCGTGGCCAAGACAGGCGCCAAGCGGACCGCCCGCTCCCTGACCTCGAAGGTCCGCGACATGCTCAACCCGGAGACCGACACAGAGGAAGCCGAGGAGCCGGAGGAGGAGGCCGCCGAGCGTCCGCGTAGTCGAAGCCGGCGCGAGCCGGAGCCGCCGCGCCGTCGCCCGGCCGCCGAACGCAGCAGCTCCGCCGGCCGCCGCCGCGATGAGGAGGACCGCCCCCGTCCCCGCACACGCCGCCCCACCGGAGAGGAATGAACGTGACCGGCACTGCCAACACCCTCGGCCCCCTGTACGTCTACGGCATCACCCCTGCCGATTTCCGGCCCCCACGTGCCTGCGGAGTGGGCGGCGCCGCCGTGCGGCTGCTGGCTGAATCGGGGCTGTGTGCGGCGGTCTCCCCGGCGCCCGAGCAGATCCGTGCGCGCCGCCGGGACCTGCTGGCCCATCAGAGTGTGCTAGGCGAGCTCCTTGCTCAGGGCCCTGTGCTGCCCATGAGGTTCGCCGTTGTCAGTCCCGACCAGGACACGCTGCTCACGCAGTTGCGCACCGACAGCCACGGGCTGGCGCAACAGCTCGAGGTGGTTCGGGGCTGCGTGGAGATGAACGTCAAGGGCACGCTGGTGCCCGACTGCTTCAGCGATCTCGTGCGCCGTGACGAGAAGCTGCGGGTCCTGGCCCAACGCACACGGCGCAGACCGGACTACGAGGCGAATGTGCGTCTGGGTGAGGCACTGGCCAAGGCCGTCCGACACGAGGCGCGGCGGGCGACGCACGAGGTCCTCGCCGGTCTGACTCCGTTGGCGGTGCGTGTGGTCGAAGGACCGGTCGACGACGAACAGGTGCTGAGCACGTCGTTCCTGCTGCGCGCCGAAGACGAGGAACTCTTCCGGCAGACGCTGGCCGCGCAGGCCCGCGACCTCGGGGACCGGCTCGCGCTCAGTGTGACCGGGCCCCTGCCGTGCTACAGCTTCGTCGAGACGCGTCCCGCCACGGCCGGTCGGTGACGCGATGGGACTGGTGACCGGGCTTCTGCTGCTGCCCTTCGCCCCTGTGCGCGGCACCCTGTGGGTCGCCGATCACCTGCTCCAGGAGGCCCAGCGTCAGGTGTGCGACCCGCGCGTAGTGCAGGCGCGGCTGTCCGCACTGAACCGGGCTCTGGACGAGGGCGCCATCGACGAGGCGACGTTCGAGAAGGAGGAGGAGCGGCTGCTCGACCTCCTCGACAGCCCCGTGCGCCGCCTGGACGGCACCCCGGCGGCGAAGAGCGGGGCGCGGCCCGGGGGGAGGCGGGCATGAACGGGTACAGGGCGGCCATGGCGGCGGCCGTGGTGAGCGGCTACGTCATGGGCCGCAGGAAGAAGGCCGGGCTGGCTCTCGCGCTCGGCACCTACCTCGTGGGACGGCACCTCGGCGTCGTCCCTGGCCGGCTGCTGCCCCAGGCGTTCGGAGCGTTGCAGTCGCCACAGGCGCAGGATCTCGCGGACCAGCTGCGCAGCGAGCTGCTGACCGCCTCGCATGCGGTCGTCTCGGCCGCGGACCGCAGGCTGGCGGACATCGCCGACGCGCTGCGAGACCGTGCCGACGCGCTCACTGGCGTGGGTGGGCCGGACCGCCGTACGTACGGCCGTGAGGACGAGCGGTACGAGGACGACTACGAATCCGACGATGACGACGGCTACGGCGACGGTCATGAAGAACAGGATTCCTACGACGAGGAAGCCTACGAGAAGGACGGTTACGAGGAGGACCGGCAGGAAGGTGATGAAGACGAATACGACGAGTGGGACGACGCATACGACGATGGCTACGACGACGAGCGAGTCGACGCGCACCAGCCAGGACCCGGCGACGACGGCCGCGATGTCTGTGTCGAGGACGAGTCGGCCGGCGCAGCTGACCGCGATCCCGTACCCCGGCGCCGCTGATCTCCCTGGGAGTGTCTCGTGACCGACGTTGCCCCCTGGAACGCGAACCCTGATCCCCAGGCATACCCGCCGCTCGCCGGCAGCCTCGCAGACCTGCTCGAACGCGTCCTGGACAAAGGCATCGTGATCGCGGGCGATATCAAGATCGACCTGCTCGACATCGAACTGCTCACCATCCGGCTGCGTCTGTTCATCGCCTCGGTCGACACCGCCAGGAAAGCGGGCATCGACTGGTGGGAAACCGACCCGGCACTGTCTTCACGCGCCGCCCGTGAAGAACTGGCCGAGGAGAACACACGCCTGCGCGCGGAGCTGGCCGCCGTACGGGACACCGTCGCTGCGGCGGACGAAGCGGAGGGCGCCCGATGAACGCAATCCCACCGCACTGCGCCCCCGATGGCCCGGGCCCGCTCGGGCAGACCCTCACCTACGTGTTCGCCGTGACCGGCACCCCCTTGCCCGCCGATCTGCCGGCAGCGACGACTGGCCATGAGGAGGGCGGCCCCTTGCGCGTGATGCAGGCCGGAACCCTGTGGCTGCTCGCCCAGGACGTGCCCGCATCGGCCTTCACCGAGACAGCGCTCGCCGAGCGGCTGAGCCGGCCCGAGGAACTGGAGCGCTGCGCCCGAGCGCACCACCGCGGTGTCCAGACGGCCGCCCGGCAGGGCCCCGTCGTGCCGCTGCCCATGGCCACCCTGTATCGCAGCGATGCCAATGCGGTGCAGGCCGTCACCGCCCGAGCAACGGCGCTCGGCGCCCTGCTCGACCGGCTCCGCGATCGCACGGAATGGGCCGTGAAGGTGCACCCCGCCCAACCTGACACGGCGCCGGACGGCCCGCCGTCCGCCGGCGAGGGAGGTCCGGTGGGAGGACGGGCCTATCTGAACAGGGCCAGCACACGGCGCCGTATCCGAGAGCAGACCCACGAGCAGGCTCTGGCCGAGGCGATGGAGGTGGACTCCGAGTTGCGGCGGCACGCGGTCGCCGCCACCAGACACCGGCCACAGAGCGAACAACTGTCCGGAAAAGCCACGCCGCAACTGCTGAACGCGGCCTATCTGGTCGACAACACAGAACGAAGGGACTTCGCCCGCGTCCTGGCCCAGGCTGCCGCGGCCGGCCGCTACCCGCAGGTGGAGATCACCGCGTCGGGGCCCTGGATCCCGTACTCCTTCGCACGGCTGGTCCAGGACTGGGCCAGCGCGACACCGGAGGTGCGCGCATGAGCGTGCCGATCACCCCGCGACCCGACCGCTCACCGGTGCCCTGGGATCAACCGGAACCGTGCGCGCCGATCGGGGTGCCCCTCGTCGACCTACTGGACCGGGTGCTGGCCACCGGAGTGGTGATCAGCGGCGACCTGGTCCTGGCCGTCGCCGACGTGCCGCTCGTGCGGATCTCGCTGCACGCCCTGCTGGCGTCGGTAAGCGACCGTGTCCCCGCGCCGTGGTCGGACAGCGGGCCGCTGTGACCGCCTCACGCTCCCACGCCCTGGACCTCGATCCGGAACGGGTCGCAGGCGACCTGGCCGTGCTGGTCCTGACGGTCGTCGAGCTCCTGCGCCAGCTGATGGAGCGCCAGGCGGTACGCAGATTCGACGAGGGCGCACTGACCGCCGAACAGGAAGACCGTCTCGGCACCGCTCTCATGCTGCTCGACCAGCGGATGGACGAACTGTGCGCGCAGCACGGGCTAAGCCGCAGCGACCTCAACCTCGATCTGGGTCCGCTGGGCCACCTCCTCGCCGACCCCTAGCCATGACGTCACCGGCGCCGGAACCCGCAGGTGCCTGCTTCATCTCAACCACACCGCGCGCTGGGCGAGACGCTGCAGGACGCTCGAGCGCCAGCCGGTCCCGCACCACCAGCTGGCTCCCTGGCGATGTGAACGATCACGCCTGTCTCACGTGAGCTGATCCCGACCTGTGTGCGCGAACGAATTGGCTGGACGCAGCGAGGGCTGCAGTCCGGCGCCGCGGCAGCTGTGCGCCTGCCACCTCACTGACGCTTAGCCCCAAGGCACTTGAGACAGCCGTAAGAGGATCCCAGGCGGGCAGCCGTCGTGACGCACGCGTACTCCGAGCAGCCCGCCAGCGCCGCGGTGGTCGTGGTGCGGGACTGCGGAACGCTCCGCGCTCAGCCAGCCCTCGATGACTTCGATGCGAAGCGGACGGAGCGGGCGCGACCACTCGCCATGACCGGCAGGGCGCGCAGGGGGCGACGTCGTCCAGCCAGACATCACCCAGGCCGCGAGGAATGCCGCACCGCGCCCAGCCAATAGGCACCAGTCAGCTCCACGACAACCACGTCGGCTGCCCGGTCGTTCACCGTACTCGCGCCCGGATCAACGACGAACGTGCCAGGCAGCCACCGCCGCGAGCGAACTCGTCACCCCTTCGGTGGAAGACCGGTCCGGTCATCACGGGGTGGTGTGGTGGGTGGTGAGTACGTCGTCGGCAGGGAGCATCCGGCTGGTCAGGGCGCGGGCGATGTCGGTGAGTCGTCGTCCTGTGCGGTTGGCGTAGGCGCGCAGGGCGGTGCGTGCCTGGGCGAGGGTGAGGTCGCCGTGCTCGGCGAGCATGCCGGTGGCGATGTCCACGCTCGCCTTGGCGGCCACCGTGGCCTGGACGCTGGTGCTGATGTCGCTGGGGCGCAGGGGATCAGGGACCCAGCTGACAAGTGCGATGGCGGTGACGTCGGCGAGCGCCTGGGCGAGGTTCAGGTCGAGGTCGGGCAGACCGCCGGGCGTATGGAGGAGCAGGTTGACCGCGCCGATGGTCTGGTGGCCGGCGCGCAGCGGCAGTGCGTGCGCGGCCCGGTAGCCGCGCTGCCGGGCGAAGGGGGCCACCTGTGGCCAGCGGTCGGTGCGGGCCTCGAGGTTCGGGTGCGTTGACGCGACGGCCTTCGCGGTAGCAGTCCAGGCAGGGCCCTTCGTCGGTCTGCAGCTGGAAGAGTTCGAAGAAGGCCGCCTGGTCGTCGGTGACGGCCATGACCCGCAGATGGCCGCGGTCGGTGGCCATCATGATGCCCACGTCGTCGGCGCCGGTGATCTCGACGCAAGCGTCGCAAGCCGGTCCAGCATCAGCACCGGGTCTGCGTCGTCGGCGAGGCAGTCGGCCAGCCCGACGAGTGCGTCGGCGAGCTGCTGTTCGCGGTTCATCACCGTTCACCGTCCTGTTCCGTGTCATCGCCGCCGCGGCGCTTGTGGTGGCCGTCCGGCTCCGGCCGGAAGCGAAGCCTGCGGGCGGTGACGTCCCGGGCTACCTGGTCGACGGTGCGGCCCTCGGCGAAGGCCCGGGCCCGCAGCCGGTCCAGTGCCTGCTCGGAATCCACGCGCAGCTGCACCATGATCATGCCGACGGCTTGGTAGACCTCGGTGTGGTCGGCCTCCGCAGCATCCATCCACGACACTACGCCGCCCTCGCCCGCCCGTTGATGCTCGTCGGCGGTATGCAGGTTGAGCAGCGTGAACGTCATCGCGTCCCGCACCCACAGGGCTGTGCGCAGGTCCCGGTCGGCCAGTGCCCCGGCCACCTCGCGATACAGATCCAGGGTGCCGATGGCCGAGGCGCCGACGCCCAGCGGCAGGGAGAAGACCGCTTTGACGCCCAGTTCGACCGCCTGGTGGGCGAAGACGGGCCAGCGGCGGGCGTCCGGCCCCTGGGTGAGGTCCACGGCCAGCACGGGCGCGGCCCGGTCAAGGGCGCTCTGGCAGGGGCCGGCGCCCAGGGTGTACTGGACTTCGGCAAGACGGGCCGCGGTCTGATCGCTCGCGCACCAGGTGGGCCGCACGCCCGGTCCTCCGGAGATCGACACCGACGCGCCGCTGACCGGCAGCAACCGCGTGCACGCCCGGCACATCTGCGTAGGAGCCGCCTGTGGATCGGTTCCTTCGGCAGCCGACGCCAGGGCCTGGATCAGGTGCAACCGCTCCTCTTCCTCGGGCAGCCCGCCGCCGTGGAACGGTTGCTAAGAACCACCCGGAGGCGTTGCCATCCACCTCGCCTCCTCGTGACGTCCCACTGCCATGATCCACCAATGTCGCGACACCGAGTTCCCACGATCCTGCGGATGAGCGCCGCAGACCTCGACTGCCGCTAAGGCGCCCGCCGGGTGGCGCTGTCGTGCCGAGCGCTCCAGAGCATCCAGCACGACGTGCGCGCTGGCGGTGAAGGCGGTGAGAGCGAGGGTGCGATGCGGGGAAGCCGTGATCACTGGCCAGACAGACCCTGGTCCGCCGGCCCGCCGTGCGCCTGCACCGCCGTTGCCAAGTGACCGGCAAGAGGTCCAGGCAGCGGTCGGCCCTGCGTGGTCTGCAGGAGGGCATCGGCGATGAGGTGCAATTTCGTGTTGCTGTGCTGGGAGGCGGTCACCAGCACCTCCCAGGACTGCTGGGCGGTCAGCTGGAACGATGCCATGAGCATGCCCCGAGCCAGGTCGATCGTCGCCCGCGTCTGCAGCGCCCTATGCAGCTGGGCGTTCTCGACTGCAAGACCATCGCTGGACGCTTCACCTCTCTCTGCCGCCCCGGGACCCACCACCTGTGAGGCAGTGGTCGGCGACTCTTCCGGGTCGGCAGACCCTGCTGTGAAGAGTGCCCGGGTACCGGTGAGGGTCAGCAGGCGTTCCACCGCAGGGCTGGTGGCGCGCAGAACGAAGCTCTTGGCACTCGCGCGGGCGCGGTGGCGCACGCTCAGCAGGACGTTGAGCGCGGCACAGTCGCAGAACTCGACGCCTGCGAGATCCAGTTCCAGACCCCTGTGCGCGTGATCGAGTGCGTCTCCCAAGGCCTGCCGCAGCAGCTGGTCGCACTCCAGCCCGAGCTCACCAGTGACCGTCACCACGAGCCCGTCGCCGATCATGTCGACACTCAAGGCCACCGGTGCCGACGACTGCTCGAACGAGGCGCCGCAATCAGGGCAAGGCGGGGGAAGGACCGCGTGCTGGGACATCTCAAGCTCCCGTACATGCCACCTTCTCGAACACTCCCAGTGTCACTCCCACTCAGTTTTCATGTCAACAGATACATGAAAAGAAATGCGTCCTTTTGAATACGTGAACCAGGAACCGTATCGTGGGATGCATGGAGCGAGCGCCGGAGCCACACGCGGGTTGGACCTTCCTGACCAATCACTCACGAGTGCTGGCCGCCATCGCCGAGGACCACACCACACGCATCCGCGACATCGCCGCGCGCTGCCGGCTCACCGAGCGGGCCGTGCAGAAGATCATCGCCGACCTGGAAGAGGGCGGATACCTCACCCACGTCCGGGAAGGCCGATCGAACGTCTACCACGTCGCCCCCGACACTCCCCTGCGCCATCCCGCGGACGCCCCGGCCACGGTCGCGCAACTGCTGGCGATCCTGGACCGCCACGAATCCCGGAACCCCGCGGCTGCGACCCCCGACGACCACACCCCGGACCCGTAAGAAACGGGACAAGCCGACATGCCCATGCAGCAGCAGCGATCACGCGGCAACTCGCGACGCCGCGCTCACAGTGCGCGCGGTCGATGACCGGGGGACGGTTCTGTGCCTGTCCGGAGCTCTCGACACCCCCGACGCTGCCGCCCTCGCCGACACCCTGAACGAGCATTCGGGCGCCGCCGCGCATCAGCGGCCTGTCCTCGACATGACCGACCTGGATGCCGCACCGTTGGAGTCCCTGGATGTGCGTGGCGCGTCATCTGCACGACTGGGGTTCGGCGCGCAGTGCGTGTCGTTACTGTTCGTGGACATCGTCGGGCGCCAGGGAGTGCGGGTCAGCGAGGAGGCGCCGCCCAGCAGGGCCGCCGCGCCAGATCAGATCCCTTCGGCCGGCAGCGTCTACGACGAGGTCCTGCGTTCCCAAAAGCTGGACGGCGGTAAGCGCGGGCAGCGGGTGCTCGCGCCGGTCACCAACCGCGGCGAAACCATCGTGAGCTGAGCTGTTTCTGCCCCACGCGGAAGGCCGCCACGCACAGGTGTACCCCCAGCGGGTTGCTGCTGTGTCGACTGCGGATATTGCGACAAAAGGCGAGGCGAACGTGTGTAGATGATTCAGCCACTGCCGCCTTCGCCGGGAGACCCCTCGTGATCCACGACTCGCTGGACCGGCCAGAACAACGTCCTACTCAGTCCCGGCCCCGGAGATCAGAACTACACCGGGCCGCAGACCGCCGACCAAGCCGACGACGCGCTCTGGACGTGCGCGAATGAGTCCAAGGCAGCAGCCACCTGCTGACGACGGCGCCACGAGCAGCACTCAAGCACCGTCCGCCGGAGCGGGCGGCTCGCACACCGGCACGGGAAGAGCAGCTCGGGACAGCCGGTGGTTCCGCATCGGCTTCTGGCTCGGCCTCGGCGCCACGATGGCCTGGCTGGCTGTGCACACCGTGCTCCAGGTCAGCCAGCTCCTGACGCTGCTCCTTCTCGCCCTGTTCGTCGCGATCGGTCTGGAGCCGGTGGTGGCCTGGCTGACCCGGCACCGCCTGCGGCGCGGCTGGGCGGTGGCGGTCGTGGTCGCCGCACTGTTGCTCTTCCTTGCCGGGTTCGCGGCCATCGTCGAGCCCCCAGTGACCAAGGAGGTGACCGCACTGATCAAAGCGGCTCCCACCTGGCTGCAGGAGCTGCACGATCACCACTCCGCCCTGGGACGCCTGGAGGACCGCTACCACGTCGTCTCCAGAGTCAAGCAAACGCTCAGCTCCCAGGGCGCGTCCGGCATTGCGGGCGGGCTGCTCGGAGCCGGAAAGACGGTTCTGAGCGCGCTGACCTCGCTGGTCATCGTCGTCATCGTGACGCTCTACCTGATGGCGGGACTTCCCGCGATCAAACGCTTCTGTCTCCGCTTCATCGCGGCCAGCAAGCGCGACCACGCTCAAGAGATCACCGATGAGATCCTCAACCGGACCGGCCGGTTCCTCCTGGGCAACCTCGCCACCTCAGCCATCGCCGGACTCGCCACCTTCGCATGGTGCTGGGGCGTCGGCGTGCCCTACCCCGCTGCCCTGGGCATCTTCGTAGCCCTGATGGACCTCATCCCCATCCTCGGTTCCACCATCGCGGGCGTCATCGTCAGCCTGGTCGCCCTATCCGTCTCGCTGCTCATCGCCGGCCTCACCGCCGCCTTCTACACCGTCTTCCGCCTAGCCGAGGACTACCTGATCACCCCCAAGGCAATGAAATACGCCGTCGACGTCCACCCCATCGTCACCATCGTCGGCGTCCTGATCGGCGGCGCACTGCTTGGCATCATCGGCGCCCTGGTCGCCATTCCCATCGCAGTCGCGATCGGCATCATCCTCGATGAATACGTCTTCACCCACACCGACGCATCCTGACCAGCAGCAGTTGTGCCGGACACCCGCGGAAACCGATGGACTGGCCGTTGAAAAGGTTGTCCCGGGCAACGAGGCATCCCCTATGGGCACGGCAGCCTGCCGGGGCCCCGGCAGAACTGGCGGCGAAAGCGTGGAGCGACCTGGCCAGCAGCCCAGGGGCGACGGCATGGGCGGCCAAGGCCACAAAGATCTCGTTTGGGCGTTCGCTCACCGCTGTGTCGAAGTCCCGGGCCCGCAGGTCTCTTGTGGCGTCCAGCCTGTCGTCGTCCTGGTCCACCAGGGCAGCACGAACAGCCGACGCGCGGCAACGTTTGTGTGGACCGGGGTCAGTCGGCTGATGTGCGCAACACCGTCTCTGCCAGGCGGCTACGCCACTCCTCTACGGTCTCCTGCTGTCGTCGGGCACGCTCCAGCATCCGGTCGAGCTGGGCTGAATCCAGTCGCTCTTCGGTCGCACTGAGCTGGCGCAGGGTCTGCCAGCCAGCTGCCTTGCCCTCCACTCCCAGCCGCAAGGCCTCCAGTTCCAGCACCGTGCTCAGCGGCGAGCGGTTCACCAGGCGGCCGTTGCTTTTCAGCCGTCCCAGCTTCTCGCCGGCCCAGCCTGCGCAGACCTTGTAGTGACGTACCGGAATATTCAGATCCCGCATGATGCCCAGCAGCGTCGTCCTGTCCTGCGCGATTTCCGCGGCGACAGGCCCGAGCGCCCGGCCCAGAGCGGACCCGCGGGCGTTGCGCACCAGGTAGGCAGCTCGCTGGGTGCCCGCCGTAGCGCCGGCAAGGTGGTCATTGAGGTAGATGCCAAGCAACTTCACGTCAGTGCGGTGCGCGGGGATGCCACCTCGAGCCGCACCCGAGATCGCTGGTGGATTCATCCGAAGTCTCCTTGGGCGAGCAGGATGATCGGGCCGGGCAGTCCGCCTCGGCCCGGGTCAAGCCAGAGGACCGAGGCGTGGCGCCAGCCTCATCTGCATGGGAATGCCGGACGGTCTCACGGGCCGTCCGCGGTCACTCGAATCGTGTGCAGCGCTGGGTCGGCGACGTCGGGAAGGTTCATGCCGGCGGTATGTCCGCTCGCTAGGTAGCGCAGCACGGGTTCGGTGAGGCGCTCGCCGGGCAGGACCGCGGGGATGCCGGGCGGGTAAGGGGTGATCATTTCGGCTGCGATCCGGCCCGCCGCCTTGGTCAGGGGCACGTCCTCGGCGGGCCCGAAGAATGCATCGCGTGGCAGCAGCGCCTGTTCCATGCGGAGCTCTGCGGGTTCGGGGACGTCGACTTTCGGCCCGGTCGGCAGTTCCTGTGCCGCGTGCACCAGGTCCTCGAGCGCCGCCAGCAGCTGCCGGGCGGTGTCGTGGTCGTCGCCGTGGGTGATCTGTGCGCCGATGCGCCGGTGGTCGGTCAGGTGGGCGTCGATGCTGCGGTGTTGGCGTAGCCAGTCGGCCGCCTGATAGCCGGTGATGCCGAGCTCGGAGATGTCGATGACGACCGGCAGCGGATCGAAGTCGTCCGCGAGACCTGAGCCGCAGAAGTCGGCTCGGTCGTTGACGTGCAGCCCGTCCATGTCCTCGATCCGGGAGCGGGTTTCGGCTGCCAGCTGGAGCGCTCCTTCCATGAGCTTGTGGCCGTGCAGGGCCATCTGCCGTCGCCAGCCGTCCAGCCCGGCATAGATCAGCACGGAAGGGCTGGTCGTGCCCAGAAGGTCGGAGCGCATCTTCAGCAGCTGCGGCGCTACGAGGTCGCCCTGCAGGTGGAAGACGGAACCCTGCTCCAGGCCGCTTCCCATCTTGTGGATGCTGGTCACGCAGATGTCGGCGCCGGCGTCCATCGCCCACGCCGGCAGATCGGGATGGAAGGGCAGATGAGCACCCCAGGCCTCGTCCACGATGAGGGGCACACCGCGCCGGTGGCAGAGCTCGGCCACCGCACGCAGGTCAGCGCAGGCGCCGTACGGGGTGGGGCTGGTGACCAGGGCCCCCTTGGCGTCCGGATGCGCGCGGAAAGCGTCCTCGAACCCCTGCGCCGACGGCGGATGGGCGATGGCCCGCTCCGTGTCCCAGCGCGGCTCGACCCAGACCGGCTCAATACCGGAGAGGACCAGCCCCGAGGCGACCGACTTGTGGGCGTCCCGCCCGATCAGCAGCTTCTCATGGGGGCCCGCCACCGCCAGCATCGCGGCCTTCACCGACAGCGAGCTGCCGCACGTGGTGAAGAACGTGTGTTCGGCATGCACGGCGTCCGCCATCAGTTCCTCGGCGCGCTCCAGCACCCGGCCCCGCGTCAGCCGGTCATCCAGCCCGCCGGAAGCGAGCACATCACCGAGGAAGACCGCATCGCCCAGGACCTCCCGCACGGCGGGATCCGCCCCACGCGCTTGCTTGTGGCCGGGAGGCGTGAACGCGAGATGGTGCGCCTGCCGATAGTCAACGAGCGCTTGCAGAATCGGTGCTTCAGTGTGATCGATGGCCATACCGGCACGGGTTCCCGCCTCACCGCCCCTCACCCCGCACGCTCACCAAGGAGACGCGCCTTCGGCGTACCAGGTCGCACCGGACGCAAACCCTGCTGCTCTTCAGGCCCCGCAGCCAACACCTCGCCGGTGAGAGTGACGCGGGCGCCGGGCATAGCCAGTGGTACGGCTTTCCCGCCCAGCTCGCCATGCACCAGCACAGGCGGGTGCTGCTGCGCTCACGCAGGGCACCGACATGACGAACGCCGTCGTGGAGATCCGGGCGGCCGCGCTCACGCAGCTGCCAGCAGCCACCGGCCTCGACGGGGAGCTAATCGTGTGGGAGGACGACCAGCTGGCGTTCGAGCGGCTGCAGCAACGCCTCGCCCGGCGGGATTGCGACCGCGGCGGTCAGACGCGGCCTACCAGCCCAGCCGGTCGAAGCCATCGTCGGCGCGGCCACCGGACCGCTCACCGGGCCCAAGACGCTGCTGAGCCGCTACGACGCCACGGGCCGGCTGCTCTACACCGGGCGGCACCACCACGCTGCCCGTAGCCCTCGGACGCACCCTGGCCGACCGGGCTCTCCTGCCCGGACCTGAGCGGCAGCGCCAAAGCGCCCGCAGTTCCACAGGCACCGCAATTGTCTTTCAGCTGGCCGACGGCTCGGGCAGCCGCACACAAGCGGCCGTGCCGTTGCTGCCCTTGGGCACAGGCAGGGACGGCTCGGACCAGCCCGCCTCGGTGGCGAGATAGGCGCGTGCCGTTTTGAGCGCCTGGGTGATCTCGCGTGTACCGGTCGAGATACAAAGGGTGTAGTGGTCATATCGCCGGTCGGCCGTCGGTCCGCTGGGCGAGGGCTTCGTCGCGGACGCGGGCGCAGCTGCGGTTGATCAGCCGGGAGACGTGCATCTGGGAGATGCCGAGCTTGTCGGCGATGCGGCTCTGGGTCATGTCCTCGAAGAACCGCATGTAGAGGATGGCCCGCTCCCGTTCGGGCAGGCGGCGCAGTCCTTTCTTGGCGGCCTCGCGGTCGACCACGACGTCGTAGGAGGTGTCCGTCGCGCCGAGCGTGTCGGCGAGGCTGTAGCCGTCGTCGCCGGTGGACAGCTCGGCGTCCAGCGAGAGGGTGCTGAAGCTCTCCAGCGCCTCCATGCCCGCGGCGACCTCGTCCTCGGTGAGGCCGGTGTGGGCGGCGACGGCGGCGACGGAGGGCTCGGGGCTGCCCGGGTTCTGGGTCAGTTCACGGCGGGCCACGCGCACGCGGTTGCGCAGCTCCTGCACCCGGCGCGGCACCCGCAGGGCCCACATGCGGTCCCGGAAGTGCCGCTTGACCTCGCCGGTGATGGTCGGCACGGCGTAGCTCTCGAACGCGCCGCGCGACGGAGCGAACCGGTCGACGGCCTTCACCAGCCCCAGCGCCGCCACCTGACGCAGATCCTCGACGGACCCGCCGCGATCGCGGAACCGGGAAGCGATCCGGTGCGCCATGGGCAGCCAGGCGTTCACGAGTTCGTCGCGTACGGCGTCCCGCTCGGGACCGTCGTCCAGGTGCGCCAGCCGGGCGAAGAGCTCCGCGGTGTCGGGGGCGTCGTCGTGCGGCCGCCGCGCGGGGGCGGCGGCGGGGGCGGCGGGCGTGCCGGGACGGCTTGTCGACATGTCGGTCAGCATGCGGATTCGCTCCTGAACGTGGTTTCAGGGCACGCACGGCCCGAAAACGGGTTCCGGGTCATGCCCGAACGGTGCTGTCAGGGTGCCCCGCAGGAATGCGTTACCGAGCCCGCCAGGAGGGGGCCCAGCCAGATCCCGCTGGGCGCGCACCTCCGGTCCGAAGCACGAAACACCGCCTGCCCGCCGGTTTCACCCGCAAACCGGCCACCCAGTGAACGCACCGGCTCGGCCGCTCCCGCCTCTGCGCGCCTCCGGGGCTGTCCCCTCGATGCCGACGGGGATTCGAGCCAGCAGGAAGACGCACAGCGGCCGGCTCACCACTGCCGCAACGCCCGAACCCTCTCGCAGCTGAAAGTGCCACAACGAGCAGCACCAGAAAACGCCATGGACATCCGCGCACGACCACTTGAGTTGATCGGCACGGGGCGCGGGCACAGGACGCTGGTGGGGCTGATCCTGCCGCGCCTGGCGGACTGGGCCGTCATCGATCTGATCACCGATCGCGACGAGGTCTGGCGCACCATGGTGGTCCAGGCCGACGGCGAGACCCTGATGACTCATGAGGATCTCCAGGGGCCGATGCCTCCCGTCCCGGAGGAGTCCCCGCTGCCGCTGTCGAGGGCCTTGCGGGGTGTCGCCTCCGCTCTGGCCAGCCCGGACACCTACCGGGGCACCCCGGACTCCGGCATCGCGCTCGAGCAACGCCGCTTGTTCGAGACCACCGGAATCCACTCCGCGGCCATCGCCCCCCCTGCGCAGCACCCGCGACGTCCTGGGAGCCCTCACCCTTGGCCGCGCCGGCAAGCCCCGCAACTTCACCGTCGCCGACCTGCCCCTGCTCGAGGACATCGCCCGCCGAGCAGCCGTAGCCCTGGACAATGCCCGCCTCTACCAACGCCAGCGCAAAATCGCCGAGACCATGCAGAACCACCTGCTGCCCCAGATGCCGCACGTACCCGGCCTGCAGCTAACCGTCCGCTACCTGCCCGCCCCCGACGCCTCCCAGGTCGGCGGCGACTGGTACGACGCCTTCACCCTGCCCGACGGCGCCACCGCTCTGGCCATCGGCGACGTCGTCGGCCACGACCTCGAAGCCGCCGCCGGCATGGCCCAGCTACGCAACATGCTCCGCGCCTACGCCTGGTCCCAGCAGCAACCCCCCAGCCAGATCGTCGAACGACTCGACGAAGCGACCAGGTCCATCACCGACGTCACCATGGCCACCCTCGTACTCGCCCGGGTCACCCGAACCAGTGACAGCGACTGGCACCTGTCCTGGACCAACGCCGGCCACCCACCACCCCTCCTCATCACCCGCGACGGACTGGCCCACTACCTCACCGACGGCCACGGCCTCCTGCTCGGCACTGGCGTCCACGCGCCCCGCCTCGACGCCACCGTCTTCCTGCCTCCCGGCTCCACCCTGCTCCTGTACACCGACGGCCTCGTGGAAAAACCCGGCCACACCCTGGACGATGGCCTCCACCGACTCCGGCAACACGCCGCCGCTCTCGCCCACCGCCCCCTGCCCTCCTTCACCGACCAACTCCTGCACCGGGTCCACCCACCCGGACACGACGACGTCGCCCTCCTCGCCCTCCGCATCCCCACACCCGAGCGTCCCCGCTGAGCGCTAGCAGGCCGCCCCCTCAGCGCCGGGGATGCCCTGCGGTTCCGGCTGCCGGCAGGCAAACCCTCTGTCAGACCTATCGTTCATCCAGTCGCCGAGGGTGCGTCCATTGGAGCGCCCCCTACGCGCACAGCCTGCCCGACGGTGCCGGTACACCCGAGCCGGCCGTTTCGGCACGCCGAGGCAGTGCCCCGACCGAGAAGGGCTGAGCGGTGCACGTCACTGCTGCCTCGTGTCCCGAGTCAGGGAAGGCAGCTCGCCGGGCGCGGTCCAGCACTCCGGCCCGCCGCCCTGACGTGGCCATACCTCCGGACCACCGCCGTGCCATTCAATGAAGCCGGACTCGACGACGTCCAGCTCATCCCCGCCCGCCAGCCCTGCCTGTCTCAGGAAAAGCGTCAGCTCGTGCAAGGAATACGCTGTGCCCAGAACCTCGTCGCCAAGGCATACACGGCGCCCTCCGCAGCCTTGGGGGGGCTTCCACGCGCGCGGAACGCTGGGCCATGTCCTCAGCGTCTCACTGGCACGAGTCCGGCCGCACGTCCAGCAGGGCACCGTGGTAATGGATGAAACCCGATGCGAGGCGAGGCGGCCGCGGCAGCCCGGCATGGACCGGCGTCCG
Source organism: Streptomyces sp. NPDC004561 (assembly GCF_053602155.1). Lineage (NCBI taxonomy): Bacteria > Bacillati > Actinomycetota > Actinomycetes > Kitasatosporales > Streptomycetaceae > Streptomyces > Streptomyces sp. NPDC004561. Next base: position 1,745 of record NZ_JBSGDB010000025.1, on the reverse strand, counting down.
CCAAGAGTTCCTCGGCACGCTCCAGCACCCGGCCCAGCGAGGTGGCGTCCAGGCGCCCTCAGCTGGGCCGCTCGGGCGCCGTCTACCCGAAGTTGGCGGAAGGCGTGTCGTAGAGCAGGCGAGCGAGGTCGAAAGTGGCGGGGTTCGTCTCGGCGGCCAGGAGCAGCGAGCTGAGCGGCTGCGGGCAGGCCCGTGACGCTCGTGCGGCGGCGCGGGCCGTCGGGCGGGCCGGGGGCGAACAGGAGGTGCAGGCCGGCGACGTCCATGAAGCACCTGTGGCTGAGGTCCCACAGCAGGTGGCTCGGGGACATCGACTTCGACACCCTGCCCCCGCTGCGCGTCACGGCCGACGCGCACCCGGCCCACGTGATGTTCCGTGAAGCTGACGCCACCAGGGACAACGCTGGGCGAATCAGCCGAAGCGATGCCGTCTCTGCTCGGGTCTCGCCGGAGGCAGCCTTCTCCCTTCACGACACGACATCAGCCACTCGCAGCGCTCGTGCCTTGCAATGGGCGGCGTCACCAGCACTCGGTTATGGGCTGATGTGACGACGCGGATCTCGTAGACGGACCGGGCGGAAAGATCAGGCCCGCGCCGGGGAGAATTGCGGTGAGGCTTACGGGAGTCGCTCCGCGCGGATCACGATCAGCTCCTCCATCGCGTCTACGGGCGTCAAAAGGCCTCGTTCGCACAGCCAGTTCCGGCGGGACCGAACTATGGGACCGAAGGCGTCACGGCAGCCCTGAGTCCGCGAGCTTCGAGCTGGGCCAGCGAGCGGTCGGTGCCGCTGAGCGCGGAGAGCACCATAAGCAGGGTACCTCCAGGCTTCAGTAGGGTCGGGGCTTGCCGGCAGATACGGTCAAGGATAAGGCGGCCGTCGTCTCCTGCGTCCCAGGCCCTGGCCTTGCCGTGCGGTCCTTTACGGGTCGTCGGTGCCGGTACGTAGGGCGGGTTGGCCACGATGAGATCGTAGGCGTGATCGCGTACGGGGTTGAAGAGCTCGCCTCGCCGGACGGTCACGGGAAGGCGCATCCGCCAAGCGTTGAGGCGAGCGGTCAGCACTGCACGCCGGCAGACGTCGACGGCCCATACATCGGCTTTGCGGCGGGCAGCATCCAAAGCGAGGGCACCGCTGCCGGTGCCTATGTCCAGCACCCGTGCACCGGCAGCAACATGGGTTTCACCTGCCCTATCTCGTTGGCCCAGAGGCACGGCCTGACCGCTCGTTTCATGGACGCCTGGGAACGGCGCCCGCACGGCCAGTCGAAGATCCGGGTCACGCACGCGGTGGCGGTGTAACGGCCTTACCTTGCGGCGCTCCGGGTGAAGCTGCTGGTGAGATGCCAGTAAGAGCATTCACCGACGGCCCCTGGGCTCTGCCGCCGGCAGCGGTCGGCCAGGCACACTGGCGGCGCCGACCGCCCCGGAGGAACCCCGCCCATGGACAGCACACGACAGCGGCTCACCATCCTGCACCCCCGTCGCAGCCTGGGCACGGTGTTCGCGCTCTCGTTCGCCTGCGTCACCGCTGCCACCACTCTCCTCGGCGGCTTCCTCACCTACAACGCGGCGGCGCAGATGGTCCGGGTCGACCAGGACGACGTCTTCCACGGCGTCGTGGGCGACCTCCGTCAGCAGGTCGCCCAGCGTCATCTGTCGCCGTCGGACTACTTCAGTGTCAGCCCCGACAGCGACAGCCCCCGCGACGACCTCTCACGCCGCATACGCACCGACGTCCAGGTGC
>NZ_JBSGDB010000024.1:0-38419 GCF_053602155.1 Streptomyces sp. NPDC004561 | reverse complement strand
CCGGCTCGAACGAGGCGAACGGCTTCGACCTCCAGGCGTTCCTGTCGCTCCCCCACGTGCTGACGTTCACGACGATCATCGCGGTCATCGACGTCACGGGTCGCGGACGCCACCGGCAACGGCGGCTTCCGGGAGCTGCTGGTGCGCGGCGAGCGCGGCTATGTCGCCACCTACGCGGCCGGCCGCACCGCCGTGCTGACCCTGCTCGCCCAGGACCGGGTCAACGTCGGCCGGCTGCACCTGGAGGGGCGCCGGTCCGGCGCCCGCATCGGGGAGCTGCTCGACGCCGCCGAGGCGGCCGCCGCGTCCCGGAGGACCGCACGCCCGGCCGCCGGAACCGCACCCGCACGCACCCGGGCCACGCGCACCCCGCGCACCACCACACGCACCACGACAGAGAGTTGAGAGGACCACCGTCATGGCCAACACCGAAACCGCCCTCAAAGAGGCGCTGACCACCGTCGAGGGCGCCACGGGCGTCGCGCTCGTCGACTACACCAGCGGAATGGCGCTGGGCACGATGGGCGGCAGCAAGAGCTTCGACCTGAACGTGGCCGCCGCCGGCAACACGGACGTGATCCGGGCCAAGATGCGCACGATGGAGATGCTGGGCCTCAAGGGCGACATCGAGGACATCCTCATCACCCTCTCGGACCAGTACCACCTCATCCGGCTGCTCAAGAGCCGCGGCGGCAACGGTCTGTTCCTCTACCTGGTCCTGGACCAGTCCCGCGCCAACCTGGCGATGGCCCGGCACCAGCTGCGCAAGATCGAAGAGGAGCTGGAGGTCTAACCGCCCGCGGTCCGGACCAGAGCCGTGGTGCGGCGGCGGGCCCCACCAGGGGCCGCGTCGCCGGCCGCGACACCCGTACCGCGAAGTCCCTTCACGGCCTTGCCCGCCGGGCGCCCGCCGCGCTCGTCCAGCCAGTCGACGCGCACCCACAGCAGCGTCTCCCCGGCCCGTTCGAGCCGCCCGAGCCAGGCGGCCTTCAGCCGGAGCCCGGTGCCGCACCCGGCCAGCAGCAGACCGCCGGCCATCGGCACCAGAAAGGCGGAGCCGATCGCGACGGCACAGGCCGCCGGCAGCCACCAGCGGTGTCCCCGGCGCCAGTTGCGCACGGTCACCGCACGGTCCTGCAGCACGTCGTACTTGCCCGCGCGGACCGCCCCGCGGGCGAGGGCGGTGTACCTGCCACGGCGTGTCAGCGCCACGACCGCGGCGCCGGCGACGAAGAGCGCGGCCCCGGCCGCCGATCCGGCCCAACGCCCCGTCAGCCCCGGCGGCAGGGCCCCGGTCGCCGCGGCGGCCGCCCCGAACCATCACAGCGGCGCGGCTCCCGCCCGTACCACGACGGCCACCCGGGCCAGTCCCTGTCCTCCGCGCGCCACGTCGGCCTCCCGTGTCACGTGTCCGCGATGCGCCTGTCTCGTCAGGACGCCAACGGCAGATCGTGAGACGAGTCTGAGAGCGCGGGCCTCAATCGACGAAGAGACCCCGGGCGGCGGCCTGCGCGTCGAACTCCTCCAGCCGGGCCTGCGCCTCCGGCAGATCGTCGCAGACCGCCTCCAGCAGCACCCGGCCCAGCAGCATCGGGGCGCACGCGGTGTCGAAGGCGAGCCCGGTGCCGACGGCGGCGGGCAGCAGCAGGTCGGAGTGCTTGGCGACCGGCGCGAACGCGGAGTCGGCGACCGTGACGACGGTCAGGCCGGCGTCCCTGGCGTAGGCGAGGGTGTCGACGACCTCGCGCGGATGCCGGGGCAGCGCGAAGCACAGCAGCGCGCTGGCGCCCGCGCGGACGGCCGCGTCGATGCGGTCGTGGATCATCGTGCCGCCCTCGTTGAGCAGCCGGACGTCCGGGTGGACCTTGGCGGCGAAGTAGGCGAAGCCGAAGGCCTGGGAGGCGGCGGCGCGCAGGCCGAGCACCGGCAGCGGCCGGGAGGCGGCGAGGATCCGGCCGGCCTGCTGCACCGGGCGCGGGTCGGCGAGCAGCTCCGCGAGGTGCCTGAGGTTCTCGATCTCGGCCTCGACGGCAAGCTGGTACTCGTTGTGGACCCCCGCCTCGGGGGCCTGTTCGGCGGGCACGACATCGCGCAGGTGCTTGCGTAGGGCGGGATAGCCGTCGAAGCCGAGGGCGACCGCGAACCGGGTCACCGACGGCTGGCTGACCCCGGCCAGTTCGGCCAGCTCCACGCTGGACAGAAAGGGCACGTCGGCGGCGCGGCGCACCATGCTGTGCGCGATGCGGCGCTGGGTCGGCGTGAGCCGGTGGCCCTCGAAGAGCGCCTGCAACCGGTTCGCCGGGCTGTCGGTCACGCTCATCACGTACTCCCCCTCCAGATGTCCTCGACGCCCCGGGAGAGTACAGCGCCGAGGCTCGGACTCACACGGCCAGCCTATTCAGAAATTGCTTCGTTGCATACCGTTATACAGCCCGGTGGCGGGCGACCGCACGGCCCGCCCGGAGACGGAGGGTTCCGCCACCCCCGACAGGGGGGCTGTCCCCAGTGCGGCGCGATCGGCCGCTCCCTAGGGTGAACGGCATGAGCACACTGGACCCGCGGGACGCCGGCCTCAGGACGGACGCCGATCTGCGCAAGGACCTCGACGCCACCCTGCGGGCACGCGGGGATCTGGGCGACGACTACGACGCCGCGCTGGTCGAGTCGTTCCTGGAGAAGGTCGAGCGGCGGATCGACGACACGGTGGACCGCCGGGTGCGCCGGCACCTGGCCGAGCAGCAGATGTCGGCCGCGCGCGGGACCCGGCGGCCGAAGCGGGCCGACTCCTGGGGCGAGCGGTTCGGGTTCGCCATCGTGTCGCTGGTGCTGGCGATCCCGCTGTCCGCGATCGGCGGCGCCTTCGGGGGCATGTCCGGGATGGTGGCCACCTGGCTCGGCATCGTCGGCGTCAACACGGCCCAGGCCGTGCGCGCCAACCCGGAGATCCTCGCCGGCCGGCGCGACGGGAACCGGTCCGGCGGGACGGACCGGGACGTCTGACGGGAGCCGCGGCCGGCCCCGAAGGACGACGGGGAATCCGGCACCGCCCGCCGGGAGGGGTTTGCGCGGGGACCGCCGCACCCCCGTTGCCGGGGGGCGGGACGACGGCGGTCCCCGCGAGGGACGCGGGCCGGGTCAGGCCGGGCTGCGCGTCCGTGGCGTCCATGGAGGTCCGGGAGCCGCTCCGGAGGTCCCTGGCGCCGTTCGCCGCCGGCCCGGGCGGGGAGCCGCTCCCACCCTGCCGACACCCCTAATGTGCCGGACCCGTGTTAAGCGGGTGCTGCGCGCACATGACGCCCTCGTACCACTTCCGGAAAGGCTCGACCGGCCCCCGGTCACCGCGGGTTCGCCCGGGCCACGCGCGGTTCACCGGACGTTCGCCGGCGCGTCCCCCCGCGCCGGGCGGAGGCTACTTGCCGCCGCCCTTGGCCAGGAAGGCCAGCAGGTCCTGCCGGCTGACCACACCGGTCGGCTTGCCCTCGACCAGGACGATCGCCGCGTCCGCAGCGCCCAGCACCGACATCAGGTCGCCGACCGGCTCACCGGAGCCGACCTGGGGCAGCGGGGCCGACATGTGCTTCTCCAGCGGGTCCTCGAGCGAGGCCCGCTTGGAGAAGAGAGCGTCCAGCAGCTCGCGTTCGACGACCGAGCCGACGACCTCCGCGGCCATCACGTCCGGGTGACCGGCGCCCGGCTTGACGACCGGCATCTGCGAGACGCCGTACTCGCGCAGCACCTCGATGGCCTGGCCCACGGTCTCCTCCGGGTGCATGTGCACCAGGGAGGGGATGATGCCGCCGGCCTTGTCGTTCAGGACGTCGGCGACGCGGGCGCTCGGGCCCTCGTCCTCCAGGAAGCCGTAGTCGGCCATCCACTCGTCGTTGAAGATCTTGCTGAGGTAGCCGCGGCCGCTGTCCGGCAGCAGCACGACCACGACGCCGTCCGGGCCGAGCCGCTCCGCGACGCGCAGCGCGGCGACGACGGCCATGCCGCAGGAGCCGCCGACGAGCAGGCCCTCCTCCTTGGCCAGCCGGCGGGTCATCTGGAAGGAGTCCTTGTCGGACACGGCGACGATCTCGTCGGCGACGGTGCGGTCGTAGGCGGTCGGCCAGAAGTCCTCGCCCACGCCCTCGACCAGGTACGGCCGTCCGGAGCCGCCGGAGTACACCGAGCCCTCGGGGTCGGCGCCGACCACCTGCACCTTGCCCTGGCTGGCGTCCTTCAGGTAGCGGCCAGTGCCGGAGATGGTGCCGCCCGTGCCCACGCCCGCCACGAAGTGGGTGATCCGCCCCTCGGTCTGCTCCCACAGCTCGGGGCCGGTCGAGTGGTAGTGCGAGAGCGGGTTGTTGGGGTTGGAGTACTGGTCGGGCTTCCAGGCGCCCGGCGTCTCACGGACCAGCCGGTCCGAGACGTTGTAGTAGGAGTCCGGGTGCTCGGGCGCCACGGCGGTCGGGCACACGACCACTTCTGCGCCGTACGCGCGCAGCACGTTGATCTTGTCGGTGCTCACCTTGTCGGGGCACACGAAGATGCACTTGTACCCCTTCTGCTGGGCCACGATGGCCAGCCCCACGCCGGTGTTCCCACTGGTCGGCTCGACGATGGTGCCGCCCGGCTTGAGCTCCCCGCTCTCCTCGGCGGCCTCGATCATGCGAAGGGCGATGCGGTCCTTCACGGAACCGCCCGGGTTGAAGTACTCCACCTTGGCCAGGACGGTCGCCTGGATGCCCTTGGTCACGTTGTTGAGCCGCACCAGCGGGGTGTCGCCGACGAGGCTGATCATCGAGTCGTGAAATTGCACCGTTGTCTCCGGTCGCTGCAAAAGATGTGGTCGTAGTGGTATCGCCAGCCTAAGGCCAGCGGTGTGGCACGGGCGGCCGTTCACTCCCCGTTGAGATTGGGGCACGGGCTGTACGGGGCAAGGAGTGGATGTACGGCTACGAGGAGGTGGCGGCGACGCATGACGAGCATGTCGAGGGCGAGAGTGGCCCGGCGCATCGCGGCCGGAGCGGCGTACGGCGGCGGCGGGGCCGGGCTGGTCGGGGCGGCCGCCGTCGGGCTGCTGCTGGCGGAGGTGCGACTGGCCCGCCGCCATGTGGGCAACGGCACCAGCGGCCGGGTGCCGGTGGCCGACGGGGTGTACGGCCATGCGTACAACGTCCCCGGCGAGCCGCCGCTGCGGCTGACCATGCTCGGTGACTCCACGGCCGCGGGCCAGGGAGTGCACCGGTCGGGCCAGACGCCGGGCGCGCTGCTGGCGTCCGGGCTGGCTGCGGTGGCGGAGCGCCCGGTGGAGCTGCGGAACGTGGCGCTGCCGGGCGCCCAGTCCGACGACCTGGACCGCCAGGTGGCCCTGGTCCTGTCCGCCGCCTCTCCGGTCCCCGACATCTGCGTGATCATGATCGGCGCGAACGACGTGACGCACCGCATGCCGCCGACCCGTTCGGTACGGCACCTGTCGGCGGCGGTACGACGGCTGCGCACGGCCGGCGCGGAGGTGGTGGTGGGCACCTGTCCCGACCTCGGCACCATCGAGCCGGTGGGGCAGCCGCTGCGCTGGCTGGCCCGGCGGGCCTCGCGGCAGCTGGCGGCGGCCCAGACCATCGGCGCGGTGGAGCAGGGCGGCCGCACGGTGTCGCTGGGCGACCTGCTGGGCCCGGAGTTCGAGGCGAACCCGCGGGAGCTGTTCGGCCCCGACAACTACCACCCCTCGGCGGAGGGGTACGCCACGGCGGCCATGGCCGTCCTCCCCACGGTGTGCGCGGCGCTGGGCCTGTGGCCTGCGGAGGAGGAACGGCCGGACGTGTCGCGTCGCGAGGGCTTCCTGCCGGTGGCGCGGGCCGCGGCCGAGGCGGCGTCGGAGGCGGGCACGGAGGTCACGGCGGCGATGCCGACCGGGCCTCGTGGGCCGTGGGCGCTGCTCAAGCGCAGGCGCAGGCGGCGGGTGCCGGAGGCCGAGCCGGCGCGCCCCTCGGTGTGACCCCCGGGGGCACGGCGCCCTTTCGGCCGGGCACGACCGTTTCGGGAGGGTGGCAAGCAAGCGCTTAGTAAACTGCGGTCAGTGTCACACCCGCCCAACCGTGACCTGGACCATACGTAGCGGTAACTTCCCAGACGGCCCTGCCCAACCCCGTTCACTGGAGCCGTGATGCCCGAAGCCGTCATCGTCTCGACCGCCCGCTCCCCCATCGGCCGCGCCGGCAAGGGTTCCCTCAAGGATCTGCGCCCCGACGACCTGACCGCCACGATCATCCAGGCGGCGCTCGCCAAGGTCCCCGAGCTGGACCCGAAGGACATCGACGACCTGATGCTCGGCTGCGGTCTCCCCGGCGGCGAGCAGGGCCACAACCTCGGCCGGATCGTCGCCGTGCAGATGGGCATGGACCACCTCCCCGGCTGCACCGTCACCCGGTACTGCTCCTCCTCGCTGCAGACCTCCCGCATGGCCCTGCACGCCATCAAGGCCGGCGAGGGCGACGTCTTCATCTCGGCCGGCGTCGAGACGGTCTCCCGCTTCGTCAAGGGCAGCTCCGACGGCCTGCCGGACACGCACAACCCGCTCTTCGCCGAGGCAGAGGCCCGTACCGCCGCCGTCGCCGAGTCCGAGGGCTCCACCTGGCACGACCCGCGCGAGGACGGCCTGATCCCCGACGCCTACATCGCGATGGGCCAGACCGCCGAGAACCTCGCCCGCTGGAAGGGCGTCACCCGCCAGGACATGGACGAGTTCGGCGTCCGCTCGCAGAACCTCGCCGAGCAGGCCATCAAGAACGGCTTCTGGGAGCGCGAGATCACCCCGGTGACCCTCCCGGACGGCACGGTCGTCAGCAAGGACGACGGCCCGCGCGCCGGCGTCACCCTGGAGGGCGTCGCCGGCCTGAAGCCGGTCTTCCGCCCCGACGGGCTCGTCACCGCCGGCAACTGCTGCCCGCTCAACGACGGCGCCGCCGCCGTCGTCATCATGAGCGACACCAAGGCCCGCGAGCTGGGACTGACCCCGCTCGCCCGCATCGTCTCCACCGGCGTCTCGGGCCTGTCCCCCGAGATCATGGGCCTCGGCCCGGTCGAGGCGAGCAAGCAGGCCCTGCGGCGGGCCGGTCTCGCCATCGGCGACATCGACCTGGTCGAGATCAACGAGGCCTTCGCGGCCCAGGTGATCCCCTCCTACCGGGACCTCGGCATCGACATCGACAGGCTGAACGTCAACGGCGGCGCCATCGCCGTCGGCCACCCCTTCGGCATGACCGGCGCCCGCATCACCGGCACGCTCATCAACTCCCTCCAGTGGCACGACAAGCAGTTCGGCCTGGAGACGATGTGCGTCGGCGGCGGCCAGGGCATGGCGATGGTCATCGAGCGCCTCAGCTGACCCACCGACCGTAGCGAATCGGGCACTTTACGTCATGGAATGGCCCAGAACCCTGTAAACCCCAGGGTTCTGGGCCATTCTGTGATCCAATCTCCCCCAGGATGTGACCTATCTCCCTCGGTGCATACATCGGTGCAGGTCAGCGCAGGTAGGAGCGTGACGCGACGGAACAACGGAATCAAAGTCCTGTCCGTTTCGTGACGTTACGCACTGACAGCTGGTTAGTCCGCCCTTCAAGCTGATGTAGGAAGTCGGGGGTCGACTTTGAACCTGGGAGTACGTCAGTGAGCGCCATGCCGATCGCCCTGCTGCTCACCACGGCCGCCACGGGCGCCGTGGGCGTCGCCGTCCTGCGCACCGTTCTGAGGCTGCGCCGTCAGCTCACGGAGCTGCAGGCCCAGCTCGCGGAGAACCAGTCGGCGGCGATGCGCGCGTTGCTGCCCAACGCCCGCAGTCATGCCGACGCCGAGCAGATACGCGCCGCGGTGGCCGAGGCGCTCGCCGAGGAGCGCGAGCGGGAGCTGGCCGAGGCGCGGGCCTTCTGGGCCGCGCAGGAGGCCCGCGACGCCTCCGACGCGCCCACGCTGCTGGGCCTGCCCGACGCCGAGGTCTTCCTGCCCCGGCAGGCCGACTTCGTGGGCCTGGAGCCGGTGTCCGAGCCGAGCGCCGACAACGCCGACGAGTTCGCCGGGGAGTCCCCGGAGCTGGCCGCCGCCCGTCGCCGGCATCCCTCGCACCCGGACTTCGTCCCGGTGCAGTCCCCGGCCGTGAGCGACCACGAGCGCACCGTGACCACCCTGGAGCAGCTGGCCGACGAGCGTGTCGGGCTCTCCGACGTGCGCCCGGGCCCGCTCGGCACCCTCGACGTCTACGTCTTCGCCGACGGCACCACCCTGTGCATGACCCCGGGCCACCGCGAGACGGCCGACCGCCTCGCCGCGGCCCTCCAGTCCGGCGAGACCCCGTACCTGCTCGGCGGCTCGGGCATCTCCGGCGCCTACACCCTCACCTTCACCTGCGGCGAGGACACGGTCTACATCCTGGCCGACAGGGTCATCGCGTCCCTCTGACGGCACCGGTCGGAGGGCGCGCCTCAGACCCCCGCGCGCCGGCGCGCCTCCTCCACCACCCGCACCGCTTCCGCGACCTGGTCGTCGCTCTTCAACACCACGGCCAAGTCGTGCGCCGCCACCAGGATTTGGTCGGCCGCGGCGAACATCCCCGCGTCCGGCATCTGCCGGGACTCCGCCCCGGGCTCCTCCACCGACTGGGCCCACCGGGAAAGCTCCCTGGCCAGGGCCAGCGCCTCGGCGGCGGCGCTCCGCTGAAGCCGGCTCTGCGGCGCCGCCCGCAACCGGTCGGCGAAGTGATCCACTGCTTGGGTCAAGGGCGTCGTATCAACCACGCGCCGAGCGTAACGTGCCGCACTGTTGCCAATACGCGAACGCTCAGGCACGGTGACGTGAAGGACCGGCTTACATCCCCTTTGCGTTCGGAGGCGCCGATGTCCCAAGTCTTCTCCGAGGAGACCCACCGCAACCTGCTCGCCCGCATCCCCCACTGCACCGGTCGTGAAGTCTCCGACTGGCTGCGTACCGTTGAAGAAGGCCCGGCCCTGTTCCGCTTCGAGGAGAAGGTCAGCTGGCTCCGGCACGAGTACGACCTGGCGTACGGCCACGCGAAGGCGATCGTGCACGAATACGACCTCAGGAGGGCGGCCCGCAAGCTGCTCTGACGACAAAGGGCCCCGGAGCGAATCCGGGGCCCTCTTCTGCCGTTGGCCGGTCGTGCGTGCCGTCGGCTAGTCGTTGTTGGTGAAGATGGCCACCAGCCGCAGCATCTCCAGGTAGATCCACACCAGGGTCACGGTGAGGCCGAACGCGGCGAGCCAGGACTCGTTGCGCGGGGCGCCGTACGCGATGCCGTCCTCGATCTGCTTGAAGTCGAGGGTCAGGAAGAACGCGCCGAGCAGGATCGCGATGATGCCGACGAGCGCGCCGAGCGGACCGAAGCTGCGCAGGCCGCCGTTCTCGGCGACGCCGAACACGACCAGCAGCAGGTTGACCGCCATGACCACCAGGAAGGCCATCGCGATGGCGAGCCCGATGCGGGCGTAGCGGGCGGTGACGCGGATCCAGCCGGCCTTGTAGACGAGCAGGGTCGCGCCCGAGACCGCCATGGTGCCGAGCACCGCCTGGAAGGGCGCGCCGCTCCAGCGGCTGTTGTACATCTCGCTGATGACGCCGAGGAAGACGCCCTCGAAGGCGGCGTACCCGAGGATCAGCGCGGGCGACGGGGTGCGCTTGAAGCTCTGGACCATCGCCAGGACGAACGCGATCAGCGCGGAGCCGAGGGCCAGGCCGTAGCTCGTGGCGGAGACCGGCAGCAACGCCCAGGCGAGGACCGCGCCGACGGCGACCGTGCCGAGCGTGATGGCCGAACGGACGACGACGTCGTCCATCGTCATCCGGTCGGTGGTGACCGGCGCCTGCGGCGGGGCGCCGTACTGGACGGCGCCCTGTGCGTACGGGTTCTGGGCGTAGGGGTTCTGCGCGTACGGGTTGCCCTGTGCATACCCGGCCTGCGGTGCGGTGTTGAAGCCGGCGTAGCCGTTGTCGCGGCTGAACCCCCGTCGCGAGAAGACCGGGTTACTGCTCCTCATCTCACTCCTCCATGGCTGCCGTGCGCAGCCTTGGTTTCAAGCGTAATGGATTGGCAAAGGATCGACGATGCTACTTGAGGAGGATCTTTCCCCTGCCGTGCTGGCCAACACGCTACGCGGACGGGTGATTCCCGGCCATGGAGGATCGCCTTCCATGACGAATCTGCTACCTAACCGAGAGGAAACCCGGTGTACGCCTCGGCCAGGTCGGTCTCGGCGGCGCGGGAGGAGGCGATGCGGTCCAGCCGGGCCCGCTGGAGCCCGGTGTCGAAGTCGGTGGCGTCCGGGGCCCGGTGCAGCAGGGTCGTCATGTCGTAGGAGAACCGCTCGGCCTGCCAGACCCGGCGCAGACAGGTGGCGGAGTAGGCGTCGAGGAGTTCCGGCGAGCCGGTGTCCTGCTCGTGGGCTAGGGCGCGAGCGAGGGTGACGACGTCGCCGACGGCGAGGTTCAGCCCCTTGGCGCCGGTCGGCGGCACGATGTGGGCGGCGTCGCCGGCGAGCAGGAGCCGGCCGTGGCGCATCGGCTCGTGCACGAAGGAGCGCATGGGCGTGACCGACTTCTGGGTGACGGGACCGCGCCGCAGGGTCCAGCCGTCGTCGGTCGCGAGGCGCCGCTCCAGTTCGTCCCAGATCTGCTCGTCGCTCCAGAGGCCGGCGTCGGTGCCGGCGGGCACCTGGAGGTAGAGGCGGGAGACGGACGGGGACCGCATGGAGAGCAGGGCGAAGCCCCGGTCGTGGCGGGCGTAGACGAGTTCGTCGTGCGAGGGCGCCACGTCGGCGAGGACGCCGAGCCAGGCATACGGGTACGACCGTTCGAACACGCGGGAGTTCCCGGCCGGGAACGCCTTGCGGGCCACGCCCCAGAAGCCGTCGCAGCCGACGGCGTAGTCGCACTCCAGCACGTCCTCGCGGCCCTGGTGCCGGAAGGGGATCCGCGGCCGGTCGCCGTCGGCGCCCTCCACGGCGAGCGCCTCCGCCTCGAACAGCAGCGGCCCGCCCTCCTTCAGCTGGAGGGCGATGAGGTCCTTGCAGACCTCGGTCTGCGCGTAGACGGTCACGGACCGGCCGCCGGTGAGGGCGGGGAAGTCGACGCGGTGGCGGCGGCGGTCGAAGCGCAGTTCGATCCCCTCGTGCCGCAGGCCCTCCCGGTCCATGCGCTCCCCGGCCCCGGCGGCGCGCAGGACGTCGACCGTGCCCTGCTCCAGGATTCCGGCGCGCTGCCGCTGTTCGACGTAGGCGCGGTCGCGGCTCTCCAGGACGACCGACTCGATGCCGGCGCGGTGCAGCAGCCGTGCGAGCAGCAGCCCGGCCGGCCCGGCTCCGATGATCCCGACGGTGGTGCGCATCGGTGCTGCCCCTTCCTCGCGCCCTCGCTTCACCTGTTCGCCTGGTGAAATTTCCTTCACCGATTTCGGGGCTGAGTCTGCGTCGGGGTGCAACCGATGTCAATGGGTGAGCACGGGGTGGGCCGCCCGCCGGGCCCGGGAGAGGCGGCCTGGGATCCGGCGGGCGGCCCTGTGCGACGGCATCGGCACGGTCAGTGGCCCGGCCAGCCGTCCAGGTGGCGGTGCAGGGTGACGGAGGGCTGCGCCTTGGCCTTCGGGGCGTGGGCCACGGCGTCGCGCAGGACGCCGGTGACCTCGCCGGCCAGGCTGTCGACCCGCGTCTTCAGTTCGGCCGCGGGCAGGTTCGAACGGGTCAGCTCGTCCAGCCGGCGGTGGATGTCGTCGAGCTGCCGCCGGGTGCCGGCGTCGAGGCTGAACGCGGTGGGGGTGGAGACCACGAACTGGTAGGCGCCGGCCAGGGTCTGGCAGCCGGTGCACTCCTTGTTGGCGGCGTCGCTGTAGTTGGAGGCGTTGAGGTGCGTGTGCTCCCCGGCGACCGTGACGATCTGGAAGGACAGCGCGACCGACCGGCAGTGGTCGTCGACCGAGCAGCCCGCGGAGACGGCGTTGGCCTGGTTGCGCACGCCGACCGCGTTGACGGTGCCGAACTGACGGACGGTGAAGGAGTCCCGGGTCTGGGTGTGATGGGCCCGGTCGGCGTGGCTGAAGACGTGGTCGGAGGCGAAGGCCGCGTGCGACACACCGGTCGCCGCCTGGGCCGGCGCGGCGGTGGCCGCACCGGCCATGCCGGCGGCGAAGAGGCCGATGCGCAGGGCGCGCCGGCTGATGAGAGGGTTACTGGAGCGTGCCTTGCGGTGGCTGCTCATGGGGTCTCCTGTGATGAGTCTTGCTGATGAAGGTTCTTGCGCCGGCCCGGCACTCCCCCGGGCGGGAGCCGACGAGGCGTCAGGTGGACGCCGGGGCGGGCGACCCACCGGGCGCGGGCGACGTGGGGCTCGCGGGCGGCGACGCGGGCACGCTCTCCGACGGGGTCGGCGAGGCCGTCGGTTCGGGGTCGGCGCTGGCTGTGGGCGGTACGGGCTGCGCGGTGGACCCGCCGGAGCTGGACTCCGGCGGCCGGGACTTCGTACCGGTCGGCGCGCCGGGCGCGGTGCCGGTGGCCGACGACGCCGGCGTCGAGGCGGACACGCTCGCCGATGCCCCGGCCGACGGCCCGCCCGGCGCCGTGGCGGAGCTTCCGGGTACCGCCGACGGCGAGACGGAGGCCCCGCCGCCGGTGCCGTACGGCCCGTGACCGCCGTGGGACGGCGTCGAGGCGTCGCGCGGCGTGGGCTCCTCGGTCGACACCCCGGGCTGCAGTATCGGCGCGATCGGGGGCTGCTTCGGCAGCGGCTGCGGGGTCACCCCGGACACCCAGGCGTAGCTGAGCCCGGTCAGTCCGGCCAGGGCGAGCGCGCAGACGGCGAGGCGCAGCCCGGGCCGGCCGGCCGTGGCGCGGTTCGCGGCCCGGAAGAGCCGGCCGCCGATCTTGACGGAGAGGTAGACGACACCGGCCATCGGGCACAGCAGCATGACCGTCCCGATCACCCCGACGAGCCCGGCGACGATCTGCCCGTGCGCGAACGCCGAACCCGTGCCGAGGATCTGCTCGGTGAGCGAGCGGACCATCGTGGTGAGGATCCGGGGCAGGTTCCACAGGGCGTAGCCCATCTCGCCGACGATCAGCGGCACCATCGTCAGCACCCAGGTGGCGACGATGGTGCGCGCGGACTTCTTCAGCCCGGCGACCTCCGTGCGGGCCGCCCGGCCCTTGGCGCCCGGCGCCAGGGAGAGCAGGATCGGCTTGATCTTGCCGTAGAGGTCGGGCACTCCGGCCAGGTCGCCGAGGATGTAATAGCCGTCCAGGCGGACGGCCGGCATCAGCTGTTCCAGGATCTCGAAGTGCCCGAGGTAGACCGCGGCCAGGAAGAACTGCGCCCCGGTGGCGAAGTAGGCCCCGGCCATGGCGAGCATGAAGACGACGTTGAAGTACACCCCGCCGAGGTCGGTGCGGATCCGCCCGGCCCGGGAGATCCGGTAGACGTCGGTGACGTCGGTGTACATCGACGGCCAGATGAGGAAGAGCCCGCACCCGATGCATCCGGGGCGGGCGCCGCCGTAACGGCAGGCGGAGGCGTGGCCGAACTCGTGGAAGACGAGCGAGGCCACGGTGAGGCCGAAGACGATCAGGATCAGCACCGGCTGGTCGAGGACCTCCAGCACCGGTTCGATCGCCCCGAAGAAGCCGAACAGCCACACGTCCATGGCGACGGCGGCGAGCAGGACGGCGGTGACGACCGCCGGCCGGTGCAGCCAGGCCAGCGACCGTGCGATCCGCGCCGTACGGCGTTCGTCGAAGATCACCCGGTGGCCCTTGAGGGCGAGCAGCAGGTCGGAGCGCGGGGCGTCGACCGCGTCGTCCTCCTGGCCCTCGGGCACGCACACGCCGAGTGGTTCGAGCTTGTTCTCCACGAGGTAGCGGATGTTCTCGCCGCTTACCTCGCGGCCGAAGCGTGCGCTGACCCGGTGGGCGATCGTGTCGACGTCGCGTATCCCGTCGACGGACGACGCCACCAGGTACAGCAGCCGTGACAGCTGCACGACCTGCCCGTCCCCCCGACGGGCGATGTACTTCGGCTCGGTGAAGCCCGAGCCCTGGTACTCGCCGTGCAGCCGCAGTCCCGCGCTGAGCCGCGGAACCGGCCCTGCCGGCGCTCCCACGACCGGCAGGGTGCCGGTCGTCACCTGCTCGTACGTCACCGGCCAGCCCCCGGGCCCAGGGACCGGACCGGTGTCGTACAGCGCGGTGGTGCCGTCTCCGAGCACCGTCATGTGTGGTCTCCCCCCACGTCACACCGCTTCCCCCCGGCATGGCCGCGGGGGCGGACCGCGCCGCACGCCTCGTGCGGTCCGCCCCCGCGCCCGTCGTCGCGGCGGTGCCGTTACTGCTTGACGGTGATCGCCTGAGTGGCCTGCGACTCGGCGTCCGACCACGCGGAGTGGTCGTTCAGGGCGGCCGACTCGTTGTGGGCGCTGATGTTCGCGACGTGCTTGGTGACGTTCACGGTCTTGCCGAAGCTGAACTTCAGGCGACCGAGGGCCTCGCGGCCCGGCAGCAGCTCCGCGGACTCGGCCTCGAGCTCGTGGGCGTCCATCATGATCGATTCCCCCTCGGGAAATAGGCATTTCCGGTCGGACCGAGTCAGGTTCCCCCCGGACTCTGTCCAACTTGGTCGGACGTGCTGTCCAACGAGATTGGACACTAGGGCCTCGGAGCGCCCCTCCGCAACCCGTTCGGTGAATCACCCTTTCGGTGGCCCACCTACCCGCCCGTAGAATCGGCGCCGACAGGGACGGTTCGGTCGAGCGGCGAGCAGGAAGTGACCTTCGGTGGCCAACGCACTGCAGCAGTTGATCCGTGAACGCCTCGACCGCAACGGCTGGTCCTACGGCGACGTGGCGCGCCGCGGCGGCGTGCCCCGCTCCACCGTGCACCACCTGGCCACCACCGACCGGGTGGTCCGCATGCCCCAGGCGGCCACCCTTGAGGGCCTGGCCAAGGGCCTGGAGCTGCCGCTCGACGCCGTGCGGCGGGCCGCGGCCGAGGCCTGCGGCATCCATGTGTACGGCACCCCGTCCGGCCAGGACCCCGACGGCGCCACGCCCCGCCCCGCCGACCCCGAGGTGGACCTGCTCATCGCCAGCGTGCAGCAGCTGTCGGCGGAGGACCGCCGCCATGTCGCCGCCCTGGTCGAGTCCCTTCTGGGCCGATCCGCGCAGAAGTAGGCCCTCCAAGGCGGGCGCGAAGCACACCGGTTCGACCGAGTCGGAAAAAATGCAAGTACGCCCGAATCAACCGAGATCCCCCGCTAGTCTCCAGTCACTGCCCGAGGAGCGACAGCCGCACGACCCCGGGCTCTTGGGGGGAACGTGTTGTTCGTGCATGGCGGGCCGGCCACCGCGGTGGTCCGGGGTCCCGCCGGTGAATCCGTCGTCCTGCTCTCCGGTGAGCTGCCCGAGGTGCTCACCGAGAACGCGGTGAGCGAGCTGCTCGACCTGGCGGCCGCGATCCTGGACGCGACCGAGCTGGAGCTGTTCCACACCTGCCTGCGCGCCCTGCGCGCGGGCGGCCTGCGGGCCGGCCGCCGGATCGAGGTGGAGGGCGCCGTGCTGACGATCTACGAGGGGTGAGGATCCGCATGCCTGTGGCACGCGCGGTGGACTGCTCTCAGCAAACAGCCGAGGGCGGTCCGCGATGCCATACGACCGCGGCGTCGGCCTCAGCCGAAAGGCAAGGAGGGTGGTAGCGCCCGGCCGTTGAGGGCCGGCGCGGGCGCAGCGCCGTCAGGACTTCGCCGGGTTGCCCTCACGGCCCCACCGAGTGGCCCAGTACAGATCTCGTACGGGCACGTACTCCTGGAACGCTTTCATGGCCTCGGTCTGAGCGTCGCGCTCCGCTTTGGTCAGGGCCGGAGGCTCTTCCCCAGGGACGAGTGGCTTGGGTTCACCGATGACCTCGCGCAATACCCGATAGGCCTCACTCACCCTGTTAAGGGCAACTCTGTACCGTTCTTCCAGATCGTTGAACGACGCACTCATCCCACTTCCCTCCCACGAACTTGGACGAGGCGGAGCGGGAATGTACGACCGCAGCCCAGGTTCCGCAATCACCAGGTGCGATGGATGGGTCTACAGAGACCGCGGCTCGCGGCCCGCAGCAGCACCCGAAGGTCTTCTCGTACCTCCGTAACCGCTCTGCTCCGGTACGGGTGCTGCTGGGCTCCAGGCTCAGATCAGCCGGCGAGGGCGAGGTTGTGCACGTGGGCGACGCTACCGGTGGCCCAGTGGACGCCGTCGCCCTTGAGGCGGCAGTCGCGGAGGATCCTCCAGTTCTTCATGCGGGCAAGGACGCGCTCGACGCGCGCCCGCACGCGGCGGTGGGATGCGTTGTGCGCCTCCTTCCACCGCGCCGGCCGTTCCTGTCCGGCCTTACGCCGGTGCGGTACGAGCAGTCCGCAAGCCGCCGAGGGTGGGGACGCTCACACCGTGGGTGCCCTTAGGCCGGACGCGGGATGCCGCCCGGCATACCCCGTTCGCATATGTGGCCGAATGATCCGCACCGCATTACGTTGACCTCATCTACCCCTTTTGTCCGTCGATCCCGCCTGTGCTGGTGGGACGCGTGACCGGCGGCAACCCGCCGTCGGGGGACTGAGAGAGAGGAAGCCCCGTACATGCCTCCCATCCCGGTACAGCCTGGCATCTACAAAATCCACGCCCACCTCATCGGCCCTGGCCTGCTGGTGACGGCCACGGAGCAAGCCGTCAAATACGGCGCGCCCACCATCGTCGAACCCCCGTCCTCTGTCCCGTTCGAGCAGGAGTGGGCCATCGAGCCCGCCGAGCCCATCCCCGGGTCGCCGTATGTGATCCACCTCGCCTATGCGGAGCAGGCGGGCATGGTCATCGGCGCGGACAAGCTCTTCGTCAACAACGTTCCGCGCGAGGAATGGGCGAAGTTCACGTTCGAGAAGGTCTTGGGTGGGTTCAGGATCCTGTCGGAGAAGGGCCTCACCTGGGCCGCGCTGCACCGCGGGGCGCAGATCGCACTCGTGCCGCCGAAGCCGGATGTCATCGACACCTGGACGCTGGAATTCATCCGTCCCCTCGAAGGGGAGTAGCCCGCGGTCAGGGCGGGGCGACTTGGGCCGGGCGGCCCGGTCGCCCCACCACTACGGGGGGCTCGCCCGGCATACCCCGACTCAAGGGCGACGGCGTCCACTGGGCCACCGGCAGCGTCGCCCGCATGCACAAGCTGACACGGGGCACCCGCGAACAAGGTCGGTGACGCGTCCCAGGGAGGGCAACAGCAACCAGAACTGCAACCAGCGGGCCACTGTCGGAGCGCTCCCGAGGGTGGCCCGCGCGCCTCGTCGCAGACGAGGTGGTGCCCGGAGCCGGACTTGAACCGGCACGCCCGCGAAGGGGCAGCGAGGTTTAAGCTCGCCGTGTCTGCATTCCACCATCCGGGCAGGCCATGGGCTCCGCATCGAGGTTCTGAGCCTATCGGGAGGCATCCCCCGAACAGCGGAACCACGGACCGATGTTGTCTTATTTTATTGACGTCTGAGGGTGCATCAGCCCGCGGAACAAGCCATCCGCACTTGCCAATAGCGTGGCGTGGGGCGCGGGCGCGCGTACGTGAAATGACGGAATTTCACCGTCCGAACGAGGGCGTTCCACCTGTTCTCGACTCCGTTCGACGACGTTCGGCGGCCGCGGTTCCTCAGGGTCGGCCGTCCTCCCCAGGTATGACACGGCGCTCTCTCGTCCGACCGGAGTCGCCCTCGAGAACCGGAACAGCGACTGACTCCACGGGCGCCGCGCGCCGGGACGATGGACAGGTCCCCAGGAACACACGTCGTCCCGACAGGAGCACCGTCCCGTGACCACCACACCCATCGCCGACCGGACCACGGCCGTGGCCGCCAGGGCCACCGAGCTGTCGAAGATCTACGGGCAGGGTGAGACCCGGGTGGTCGCCCTGGACCGGGTCTCCGTCGACTTCCGGCAGGCCGAGTTCACCGCGATCATGGGCCCGTCCGGCTCCGGCAAGTCCACGCTGATGCACTGCGTGGCCGGCCTGGACACCTTCTCCTCCGGGTCGGTGCGCATCGGCGAGACCGAGCTGGGCTCCCTGAAGGACAAGCAGCTCACCCGCCTGCGCCGGGACAAGATCGGCTTCATCTTCCAGGCCTTCAACCTGCTGCCGACGCTGACCGCGCTGGAGAACATCACCCTCCCGATGGACATCGCGGGACGCAAGCCCGACAAGGCCTGGCTGGACCGGGTCATCGAGATGGTCGGCCTGTCCGGGCGGCTCACCCACCGGCCCTCCCAGCTCTCCGGCGGCCAGCAGCAGCGCGTGGCCGTGGCCCGTGCCCTCGCCTCCCGGCCCGAGATCATCTTCGGTGACGAACCGACCGGGAACCTCGACTCGCGCTCCGGCGCCGAGGTGCTCGGCTTCCTGCGCAACTCCGTGCGCGAGCTGGGCCAGACGGTGGTCATGGTGACCCACGACCCGGTCGCCGCCGCCTACGCGGACCGTGTGGTCTTCCTGGCCGACGGGCGGATCGTGGACGAGATGCACGGGCCCACGGCCGACTCCGTCCTCGACACGATGAAGCAGTTCGACGCGAAGGGGCGCACCAGCTGATGTTCCGCACCGCCCTGCGCAACGTCCTCGCGCACAAGGCCCGCCTCCTGATGACCGTGCTCGCCGTCATGCTCGGCGTGGCCTTCGTCTCCGGGACCCTCGTCTTCACCAACACCATCTCCGACGCCTACCAGAAGAGCTCCGCCAAGGGCTTCGACGGCGTCGACGTCGCCGTACAGGCCAAGTACCAGGAGTCCAAGCGCCGGGACCGGGTCGGCAGGACCGCCGACCTGACCCAAGTCATGCTGGACAGGGCCGCGAAGGTCCCCGGCGCCGCCTCCGCCACCGGTGTCGTCAGCGGCTTCACCGCCGTCGCCGACAAGCAGGGCAAGCTCCTCGGCGGCGACTGGCAGTCCACCGGCGGCAACTACTGGGGCACCAAGGACGCCCGGTACCCGCTGGTCAGCGGCCACGCCCCGCACGGCGGCGGAGAGGTGCTGCTCGACTCCCGGACGGCGAAGCGGGCCGGGTACCAGGTCGGCGACACCGTGCGCCTGTCCGTGAACGGCCCGGTCCTCACCCCGACCGTCGCGGGCATCTTCAGCACCGACGACGGCAACGTCGCCGCCGGCGGCAGCCTCGCCCTGTTCGACACCCCGACCGCGCAGAAGCTCTTCGGCAAGAAGGGCACCTACGACGAGATCGACGTCAGGGCCGCGGCCGGCACCAGCCAGTCCGCGCTCAAGGCCGGGCTCGACAAGGCGCTGCCCTCCCGGCTCGTGGAGACCGCCACCGGCAAGCAGCTCGCCGACGACCAGGCCAAGCAGATCGCCGACGGTATGAGCGGCCTGAAGCAGACCCTGCTGGTCTTCGCGGGCATCGCCCTGTTCGTCGGCACGTTCATCATCGCCAACACCTTCACCATGCTGGTCGCCCAGCGCACCAGGGAGCTCGCCCTGCTGCGGGCGGTCGGCGCCTCCCGCCGGCAGGTCACCCGCTCGGTGCTCATCGAGGCGTTCGTGGTCGGCGCGGTCGCGGGCGTCACCGGTCTGGCCGCAGGCATCGGCATCGGCGCGGGCCTGCGCGCGCTGCTCGGCTCCTTCGGCGCGAGCGTGCCCGACGGGCCGCTGGTGATCACGCCGGGCACCGTGGGGGCCGCCCTCGCGGTCGGCGTCCTCATCACCATGCTGGCCGCCTGGCTGCCCGGCCGCCGGGCCGCGAAGATCCCGCCGGTGGCGGCGATGAGCAGCGTGCACGCCCAGGCCACGGCCAAGTCGCTGGTGCTGCGCAACACGCTCGGCGCGCTGTTCGCGGCGGCCGGTGTCGCGGTGATCCTCTCCGCCACCACGATGAACGCCGACTCCGCCGAGGGCCCGATGGGGCTCGGCGCGGTACTGCTGATCATCGGCGTGTTCATCCTGACCCCGCTGCTGTCCCGCCCGCTGATCGCGGCCGCCGCCCCGGTGCTGCGCGCGTTCGGCGTCTCGGGCAAGCTGGCCCGCCAGAACTCGGTGCGCAACCCGCGCCGTACGGCGGCCACCGCCTCGGCGCTGATGATCGGCCTCACGCTGATCACCGGTATGACGGTGATGGCGGGCAGCCTGCAGACGTCCATCGACAAGATGGCCAGCTCGGCGATCCGCGCCGACTACGTGGTCTCGATGGCCAACCGCTTCCCGCTCTCCCCCGAGGTGGCGAGGAAGATCGCCGCCACGGACGGGGTCACCGCCAGCAGCCCGCTGCGCAACGCGGAGTCCCGGATCGACGGCAAGACCGAGTTCCTGACCGGTGTGACCGGTTCGGCCATCGGCAAGCTGACGGACCTGAAGGTCGACGACGGTACCTTCGCGGTGGACGGCACCCGGGTCGTCGTGGACAAGGACCGGGCCAAGGACTACGGCTGGCACGCCGGTTCGCGGTTCACCGTGCACTTCGAGGACGGCAGGGCCGCGAACCTGACCGTGGCCGGCGTCTACGAGGGCAACCAGATGATCAACGGGATCATCCTGGACGACAAGGTCCTCACCCCGCATCTGAGCGACCCGGTCGACATGCAGGTCATGGTCAAGACGGCGGACGGCGCCTCGGCCGCGGTCAAGGACCGGCTGGCGAAGGCCCTCGGCACCAACCCGGCGATCAAGATCCAGGACAAGCAGGACATCTCCAACGACATCGCGAAGATGTTCACCCTGATGCTGAACATGGTCTACGGGCTGCTCGGCATGGCGGTGATCGTCGCGGTCCTCGGTGTGATCAACACCCTGGCGATGTCGGTGTTCGAACGCTCGCAGGAGATCGGCATGCTCCGCGCCATCGGCCTGGACCGCAAGGCGGTCAAGCGGATGGTCCGTCTGGAGTCCCTGGTGATCTCCCTGTTCGGCGGGGTGCTCGGCATCGGTCTGGGCGTGTTCTTCGGCTGGGCGGCCGGGCAGCTCCTCGGCACGAAGATGCCGACGTACGAACTGGTCCTGCCCTGGGGCCGGATGGCGTTCTTCCTGCTCCTCGCGGGGTCGGTCGGCGTCCTGGCGGCCCTGTGGCCGGCCCGGCGCGCGGCCCGGCTGAACATGCTGGCGGCCATCAAGGCCGAGTAGCCGCGAGCGGCCGTACGACGCACCAGGGGGCCCCGTGGCACGGGGCCCCCTTCGTCGTACCGGTGTCAGCCGTTCCAGGTGCGGGTGCGCAGCGACAGTCCGGAGGTGCCCGAGCGCGGGGTGCGGATCGCCAGGACCTGGTTGACGCCGATGCGGTTGTGTTCGAAGGCGAGCGCGCAGGCGGCCATGTACAGCCGCCAGACGCGGGCCCGGCCGGGGCTGGTGAGGCCGACGGCGCGTTCCCAGCCGGCCTCCAGGTTCTCCACCCAGCGGCGCAGGGTGCGGGCGTAGTGCTCGCGGATGGCCTCCACGTCCCGCACCTCGAAGCCGGCGCGCTCCAGCTGGGTGACGGTGGTGCCGATGGGGGCGAGTTCGCCGTCGGGGAAGACGTAGGCGTCGATGAACTGGTCGACCTCGTACGTCGACTCGTCCCGCTCCGGGCGGCGGCCGATCTGGTGGTTGAGGAGCCGGCCGCCGGGCTTCAGCAGGTCGTACAGCCGGCGGGTGTACTCCAGGTAGCGTTCGGCGCCGACGTGCTCGGCCATGCCGATGGAGGAGATCGCGTCGAAGGGGCCGTCCGCGACGTCCCGGTAGTCCTGCACCCGGATCTCCACCAGGTCGGTCAGGCCCTCGTCGGCGACGCGCTTGCGGGCGTAGGCGGCCTGCTCCTGGGAGAGGGTCACCCCGACGACGCTCACGCCGTGCTCACGGGCCGCGTGGACGGCCATCGAGCCCCAGCCGCAGCCGACGTCCAGCAGGCGCTGACCGGCGGTCAGGCCGAGTTTGCGGCAGACGAGTTCGAGCTTGTCGCGCTGGGCGAACTCCAGGCTGTCACCGTTCTCGGCGGCCCCCCAGTAGGCGCAGGAGTACACCATGGAGGGGCCGAGGACGAGCTCGTAGAAGTCGTTGCCGACGTCGTAGTGGTGGCTGATGGCCCGCTTGTCGCTGTTGCGGGTGTGCAGATGGCGGCGCCTGCGGACCTCCTCGCGCGGCGGGGCGGGCGGGATCGGCGGGCCGGCGAGCCGCAGCAGTTCCCGGGCGGCGGCGCGGACCTCGGGGTCGCGCACGGCCTGTACGAGGCCGCGGGCGCCCTCCCCGCGCTCCCAGACGAGCCCGGCCATGGCGTCGAGGGCGGTGTAGAGGTCGCCCTCGATGTCCAGGTCCCCGGCGACCCAGGCGCGGGCGAGGCCCAGTTCGTTCGGTTTGAACAGCATGCGGCGCAGGGCGCGGCGGTTGCGGATGACGAGGGCCGGCGCGCCCGGCGGCCCGGCCTGCGACCCGTCCCAGGCCCGCACCCGCATGGGAAGCGGGGCTCCCAGCATCTGTTCGGCAAGTCTCCTCAGCCGCGACGCGGCGTCGGCCATGGCGCACACCTCCAAGACGACGATCCCGGATGTCCGATCCCCACGTAAACACCGCGCGGCCCTGAGCGCAGTCCCGCAAATGAGTTACAAATGCGCAAAACAGTTGTACTGGCCACACGGATTGGGGGGTCCGGGAACGCCGAAGGACCTCCCGCACCACGGATGGCGGGAGGTCCTTCGGGTCTGTCGGTGACCGGGGGTCAGGAGGCCTTGGCCTTCTCCTCGGTCTTGGCGGCGGCGACCGGCGCCGGCTTGGCGGCCTCGTAGAACTCCTCGCGGGGGTTCTCCATGGCGCCGAGGGAGACGACCTCGCGCTTGAGGAACATGCCGAGGGTCCAGTCGGCGAAGACGCGGATCTTGCGGTTGAAGGTCGGCATCGCCATGCCGTGGTAGCCACGGTGCATGTACCAGGCGAGGCGGCCCTTGAGCTTGATCTTCATCTTGCCCATGACGATCATCGCCACGCCCTTGTGCAGGCCGAGTCCGGCGACCGCACCCTTGTTGGCGTGCTCGTACTCCTTCTGCGGGAAGCCCCGCATACCGGAGATCACGTTGTCGCCGAGCACCTTGGCCTGGCGCAGCGCGTGCTGGGCGTTGGGCGGGCACCAGGCGTTCTCGTTGCCCGCCTTGCGGCCGACGAGGTCCGGGACCTGCGCGTTGTCGCCGGCGGCCCAGATGTAGTCCGTGCCCTTGACCTGGAGGGTCGGCTCGCAGTCGACGTGACCGCGCGGGCCGAGGGGCAGGCCGAAACGGGCGAGGGCCGGGTTCGGCTTGACGCCGGCGGTCCACACGATGGTGTTGGAGTCGACCTCGAGGCCGTTCTTCAGCACCACGTGGCCGTCGACGCAGGAGTCCATGGAGGTGGAGAGGTAGATCTCCACGCCCCGGCTCTCCAGGTGCTCCTTGCCGTACTGGCCGAGCTTCGGGCCGACCTCGGGAAGGATCTTGTCGGCGGCGTCGACGAGCACGAAGCGCATGTCCTCACGGGACACGTTCTTGTAGTACTTGGCGGCGTCCCGGGCCATGTCCTCGACCTCGCCGATGGTCTCCGCGCCCGCGAAGCCACCACCGATGAAGACGAAGGTGAGCGCCTTGCGGCGGATCTCCTCGTCCGTCGTGGAGTCGGCCTTGTCCAGCTGCTCCAGGACGTGGTTGCGCAGGCCGATGGACTCCTCGATGCCCTTCATGCCGATGCCCTGCTCGGCGAGGCCGGGGATCGGGAAGGTGCGGGAGACCGCGCCCATCGCGATGACCAGGTAGTCGAACGGCAGCTCGTACGCCTCGCCCACCAGCGGGGCGATCGTGGCGACCTTGCGGTCCTGGTCGATGGTGGTGACCCGGCCGGTGAGGACCTCCGCCTTCGGCAGCACGCGTCGCAGCGGGACGACGACGTGGCGAGGGGAGATGCTGCCGGCGGCGGCTTCGGGGAGGAAGGGCTGGTAGGTCATGTACGACCGGGGGTCGACGACCGTGACGGTCGCCTCTCCGTAGCGCATCTTCTTGAGGATGCGCCGAGCCGCGTACAGGCCTACGTACCCACCGCCTACTACGAGGATCCTGGGACGCTCCGTGGTGCTCATGCCATCGAGTATCCACCTGCCTGTGGGGGGCTGCTCGTGCGCCCCTTCACAAGGTTCGACAGCCCCTGTGTTAAACTCCGCGACCCCTATGACGCAGGTCATGGGGCCGGGGGTGAACGGCGAGGGGGTTCGCCCCGTTGTCAAGGCCGCGTGAGCAGCCTCTCCGGGTCTCCGGAGCCGCGGTGAGCATCCCGGAACACCCCCGGAACGCACCCCTCCAGGGCGCCCTCACACACCCCATCTGAACATGTTCAAACGCCTCTTGGACCCCCGAAAGGGCCAACCGGCCCCCTTCGGACACCCACAGGGACCCATTTCCTTGTGAAGAACTTCACGAACTTTTCCGCCGGGACGTCACCGAGGGGCCCCGAAGGGCCCCTCGAAGTCGCTCAAACGTTATCCGACCTGCTCAGCCGACGGCTACCGGAGAGTAACAAAAGAGAGCTACGCCACCGACCATGCGATGCCGTCGAGGATGTCGTGCTCGCTGACGACGACCTCCTCGGCACCGGTCCGCTCCATGATCGCGAGCAGTACGAGGGCGCCCGCGCCGATCACGTCGACCCGGCCCGGATGCATGGAACCCACCGCGGCGCGCTCGGCGTGCGTGGAGCGCAGCAGCCACTCGGTGATCTCGCGGACACGGTCGCGGGAGACCCGGGAGTGGTGGATGCGCGCGGAGTCGTACTCGGTCAGCTCCTGGGCGATCGCGGAGACGGTGGTGACCGAACCGGCCAGCCCGACCAGCGTGCGCGCCTCGCGCAGCGGGACGGTCTCCTCCGCGAGGTCCAGGGCGGCCTCGATGTCCGCCCGCATGGCGGCGATCTGCTCCTCGGTGGGCGGGTCGGTGACCTTGCCGCCGTCGTCGCCGTCCACCAGATGCCGTTCCGTCATCCGCACGCAGCCGACGTCCACGGACCGCGCGGCCCGCACGTGGTCCTCGCCGACGACGAACTCCGTGGAACCGCCGCCGATGTCCACCACCAGGTACGGCCTGGCGAGGTCGTCGCGGCCCTTGAGCTCCTTCGTGGCCCCCGTGAAGGAGAACTCGGCCTCCTGGCCGCCGGTGATGACCTCCGGCTCGACCCCGAGGATGTCCATGACCCCGCGCACGAAGTCGTCGCGGTTCTCGGCGTCCCGGGAGGCGGAGGTGGCCACGAACCGCACCTTGGCGGCGCCGAGTTCACGGATCACCCCGGCGTACTCCCGGCACGCGGCGAAGGTCCGCTCCAGCGCCTCGGGCGCCAGCCGGCCTGTGCGGTCCACGTCCTGGCCGAGCCGCACGATCGTCATGCGCCGGTCCAGCTCCAGCAGCTCGCCGGTGGCCGGGTCGACGTCGGCGACCAGCAGCCGGATGGAGTTCGTGCCGCAGTCGACGGCCGCGACCCGGGAGAAGCCCTCGGGGACCATCGGCCGGCCGGCGAAGAAGCCGCTGCGGACCTCGGCCGGGTCCAGGACCGCGCCCTCCTCGCCCGGGTGTTCGTCCGCCGGGTCGGGCGCCACCAGCGGCTGCACGCACGGCCCCTTGCGCCACCACTCCGGCAGCATCGCGATCGCCTCGTCGCCGAGCGGGTTCACCCCCGGCCCCGCGGCCAGCGAGTGGCCGACGAGGACGTGCAGGCACTTCACGCGGTCCGGCATGCCGCCCGCGCTCGGGAAGCCCTCCAGCACCTCGATCTCGTCCCGGCGGCGGATGTAGTCCTCGTGGGCGGCCCGGTAGGCCGCGGCCAGTTCGGGGTCGCTCTGGAGGCGTTCCGTCATCTCCTTCATGACGCCGTTCGCCTCCAGCGTCCCGATCGCCGAGGCGGCGCGCGGGCACGTCAGGTAGTACGTCGTCGGGAAGGGCGTGCCGTCGGGCAGGCGGGGTGCCGTCTCCACGACGTCCGGCTGACCGCAGGGGCAGCGGTGCGCGATGGCCCTCAGGCCCCGTGGCGGGCGGCCGAGCTGCTGCTTGAAGGCTTCGACGTCGGCGTCGGTGGGCTCGCTGCGCGGAGTGGGCGGCGGAGGCGTTTCCATGACTGCTTTTTCGGAGGCTTTCTGTCGGTTCACTGGTCGGAGGCATCGGACTTGTCGACCCCGTCCCAGATGTTCGCGTACCAGGGCCGGTGGGCGGCCCCGAGGTCGGCGCGGGACTGCCGGGCCGCGCCCGGGTCGATGACCACGTACCCGGTCTCACCGGGCATCACGTAGTGCAGGCGCCGCCGGATCTGCTGCTCGGCGTAGGAGTCGTCCTGCCAGCGGGCCTTGAGGTCGCGCAGCTGTTCGACGCGTTCGCGGGCCTGCTCCTGCCGGCGCTGGAGGTCGTCGATCTGGGCGCGCTGGGAGACGAACTGCCGCATCGGGTAGGCGAGCGCGACGACCAGCGAGCACAGCACCAGGGCGAGCAGTGCCGCCCGGCCGGTGAGCCGGGAGCGGCGGGCCTGGCGCTTGGTCTGGGAGCGGTAGACCCGGGCCGCGGTCTGCTCGCCGAGCAGCCGCAGCCTGGTCGCGGTGGAGAAACGGTCCCGGTCCTTGACGGCCATCGGCTCTCCGCCTCCCCTTTCACGTGCGTACGTCCCCGGACACGGTACGGGACCGGGTACGGGGACGTACGTACGACTGGCTAAGACTTGGCCCGGGTGGGCTCAGCCCTTGAAGCGGGGGAACGCGCTGCGGCCGGCGTACACCGCGGCGTCGTCGAGGATCTCCTCGATGCGCAGCAGCTGGTTGTACTTGGCGACGCGCTCGGAGCGGGCCGGGGCGCCGGTCTTGATCTGACCGCAGTTGGTGGCGACGGCCAGGTCGGCGATGGTGACGTCCTCGGTCTCGCCGGAGCGGTGCGACATCATGCACTTGAAGCCGCTGCGCTGGGCCAGCTCGACGGCGTCCAGGGTCTCGGTCAGCGAGCCGATCTGGTTGACCTTGACCAGCAGGGCGTTGGCCGCGCCGTCCTCGATGCCGCGCTGCAGCCGCTCGGGGTTGGTGACGAACAGGTCGTCACCGACCAGCTGGACCTTGTCGCCGAGCTTGTCGGTGATGACCTTCCAACCGGCCCAGTCGTCCTCGAACAGCGGGTCCTCGATGGAGACGAGCGGGTAGGCCGCCACGAGCTCCTCGTAGTACTCCGTCATCTCGGCGGCGGAGCGCTCCTTGCCCTCGAAGAGGTACTTGCCGTCCTTGTAGAACTCGGAGGCGGCCACGTCGAGCGCGAGGGCGATCTGCTCGCCGGGGGCGTAGCCGGCCTCCTTGATCGCCTCGAGGATCAGGTCGAGGGCCTCGCGGTTGGAGCCGAGGTTCGGGGCGAAGCCGCCCTCGTCGCCGAGGCCGGTGGACAGGCCCTTGCTCTTCAGGACCTTCTTCAGCGTGTGGTAGACCTCGGTGCCCCAGCGCAGGGCCTCGGAGAAGGACTCCGCGCCGATCGGGGCGATCATGAACTCCTGGATGTCCACGTTGGAGTCGGCGTGCGAGCCGCCGTTCAGGATGTTCATCATCGGCACCGGCAGCAGGTGCGCGTTGGGGCCGCCCAGGTAGCGGAAGAGCGGCAGGTCGGACGCCTCGGAGGCGGCGTGCGCGACGGCCAGGGAGACGCCGAGGATGGCGTTGGCGCCGAGGGAGCCCTTGTTGTCGGTGGCGTCCAGGTCGAACATGGCCTGGTCGATCAGGCGCTGCTCGGTGGCGTCGTAGCCGACCAGCTCCGGGCCGATCTGCTCGATGACGGCGAGGACGGCCTTCTCGACACCCTTGCCCTGGTAGCGGTTGGGGTCACCGTCGCGCAGCTCGATGGCCTCGAAGGCACCCGTGGAGGCGCCGGACGGGACGGCGGCACGACCCGTGCTGCCGTCGTCGAGGCCGACCTCGACCTCGACCGTGGGGTTGCCTCGGGAGTCCAGGATTTCCCGGGCTACGACGACGTCGATGGACGGCACGAGCATCTCCTTCTTGGATGTGACGCTGGAAGTGCGGGGCGGGCTGCCTTGCGGCGGCGCCTTGCGACTAGAGCCTATCCATCCTGGGGGCGTCGGCCACCGACCGACCGACCCGTGGACGGGGAGGGACACGCAGACGGTACCCATTGTTCACCCACGGAACAAAGGGGGTCGCGGGTGAAGAACGGGGAAAGGGCCGGGGGCTGGCGCCGAGACGGCTCCGGACATGAAGAAACCCCGCCCCGGTGCGTACGGGGGAACACGCACCGGGGCGGGGAGCCCGTGGGGACGGGGGTACGGTCCCTCACTCGGCCCTCAGTGCGCGGGCCTGGTGTGTGAGGGTGCTGCGGGTCCGTCCGGAACCGGATGTCACTTCAGGTGCAGCTGCTGACCCGGGTAGATGAGGTCGGCGTTCTGGACGATGCCCTTGTTCAGCTCGAACAGCTTCTCCCAGCCGCCCTGGACGTGGTGCGCGGCGGCGATGGAGCTGAGGGTGTCACCGGTGACGACCTTGTACTCGCCGTCGCCCTTCTTGACCTTCTTGCCGGTCGGGGTGGTGACGGTCTTGGTCACGCTCGGACGCTTGGCGGAGCGGTTGGCGGCCAGCTTCTCGGTGGAGCGGGTGGCGGTGCCGGCGCTCGACGAGGTGCTCTTCGACGAGGTGGTGGGGGCGGAGCCGTTGTACGGGCTGCTGGACAGGCCCGTGCCGCAGACCGGCCAGGCGCCCTTGCCCTGCGCGGCGAGGACCTTCTCGGCGACGGCTATCTGCTGCGCCTTGCCGGCCTCGTTGGCCTGCGCGGCGTACTGGGTGCCGCCGTACGCGGCCCAGGTGGAGGCCGAGAACTGCAGACCGCCGTAGTAGCCGTTGCCGGTGTTGATGGACCAGTTGCCGCCGGACTCGCACTGGGCGACCGCGTCCCACTGGGAGGCGGTGGCGGCGGAGGCGCTGCCGGCCGCCATCAGCGGGGCGGCGACGACGGCGCCGGTGACACCGGCGAGCGTGACGGCGCGGACGGCCTTGGACGGACGACGGTGCTTGCCCTTGCCGGAAAACAGCATGGATCGATCCCCTCACCGACGCCTGCGAGGTGAGCTGTCGGGTTCGGGCCGGTTGAGTTGCCCGGCCGCACACTCGCTTTCGCGAGGTGCGGCTTCACCCCCAGCCGGTCCGGCGTCAACCACCGGGCCCGGCACTTACCTTGGGTCCCCCGCTCCTGCCCACGGCGCTCGAAGCGACGACTGTTCCCGGGCAGCCGCTGGCAGGATTCGGCGTGTGCGGCAGCCGGGGCTCGTGATGACGAGCGGTCCTGACCGTAGACACGTGATCCGGGGAATTTCAAAGACGATCAGGGCTTCTGAGACTCATCCCACACTTTCCCCGAACCGGACATTAGCCGTGAAACGGGGCGTCAACTCCCGCTACTTTCCACCCTTTTCCACACCCACGTCCAGGGTCTGACCGGCGGAGATGTCGTCGGGGTCGGCGCCGATGGCCTTCTTGTTGGCGTCATAGAGCGCGCGCCATCCGCCGTCGACGCCAAGGGAGTCGGCGATGGAGGCGAGGGTGTCGCCCTCGCGGACGGTGTAGGTGTCCGTCCCGCGGGAGGCGTGCCGGGCCGGCGAGGTGTCGTTCTGACCGTTTGACGTGCTTTCATCCGCACTGCCACCCCGGTGCCGTCCGCCACTGCTGAGCGCGCCGGTGTCGACCAGGCTCCAGGAACCGCCGGTCTGCTGGGAATTGTCCGAGTCGTCGGCCGGCGGGATGGTCGCGGAGGCGTCACCGCTCCCCTGCGGGGTCCCACTGCCGGGCAAGGCGGACTTGTCCGACTTGGGGGCGTTCTGCTCCGGAGTGCCGGTGGTCTTGCCCGGATCCTTGGTGGCGCCCTTGCCGTGGCCGGGGACCGGCGTGGCGGTCGGACCGGAGGAGGGGCCGGTGCCGGTGCCGGTGCCGGAGCCGGAGTTGGCGTCGGAGCCGGAGCCGGAGCCGGAGCCGGACGAAGAGGACGAATTCGACAGGCCGGACGAGTCGGAGTTCTCGTCCGATCCGGACGAGTCACCCGAACCGTGGCCGTGACCGGAGCCGCCGACGCCCGGGTCGACGTGCACGGACGCCGAGTTCGAGGTCAGTCCGGACAGCAGGGCGCAGGTGGCCCAGGGGGTCGTGCCCTTGTCGGCGAGGATCTTCTCGGCGACGGCGATCTGCTGCGAGCGGCTGGCCTGGTCGGCGCTGGACGCGTACTGGGTGCCCCCGTACGCGTTCCAGTCGTCCTGGGATATCTGCAGGCCGCCGAAGTAGCCGTTGCCGGTGTCCGCGCTCCAGGAGCCGCCGCTCTCGCACTCGGCCACCTTGTCCCACGTGGTGCCGTCCGCCGCGTTGGCGCTCGCCGCGCCGAGGAGTGGGATCGCGATGGCGGAGCCGGTGACGCCGGCCGCGACGAGGAGCGCCGGAGCCTGACGGGGGCGACGGTGACGACCGTTCCCGGTGAGCATGCGGAAGCCTTTCGTGCGACAGCAGGACCGGCGCGGCGCATGAAGCTGGGCGCCGCGCTGATGGGTGAACGTATAGGCATACGATCACTTGTCACAAGTTCATGCCGCGCAGATCACGTGAAGATCACATAGTTGAACGCCCGTCATATTGACGGTCCTACGGCTTCCCAGCACCCTTGCCGTCGGCTGCGGCGGGCGGTCTCAGGCGACCGGGGTGAACTCCACGGGCAGGGTACGCAGACCGCGCATGATGAGCCCTCCGCGCCACCGCAGATCGGCCGGATCGGCGGCGAGCCGCAGGTCGGGCAGCCGGGTGAGGAGCGTGGCCAGCGCGGTCTGCCCCTCCAGGCGGGCGAGCGGCGCGCCGAGGCAGTAGTGGATGCCGTGCCCGTAGCCGAGGTGCTGGTTGTCCCGTCTGCCTAGGTCCAGCACGTCCGGGTCGGCGAACCGCTCCGGGTCCCGGTCGGCGGCCGCGAGGACGACGAGCACGGCGTCGCCGGGCGCGATCCGCTGCCCGCCGACGGTGAGCGGTTCGGTGGCGAACCGCCAGGTGGCCAGTTCCACCGGGCCGTCGTAGCGCAGGAGTTCCTCCACGCCGGTCTCCAGGAGGCCGCGGTCGCCGAGGGCGAGGGAGTCCTGCAGACGGTGGCGCTGCCCGGGGTGGGTGAGCAGGGCGTACATGCCGTTGCCGATGAGGTTGACGGTCGTCTCGAAACCGGCGAACAACAGGATGAAGGCCATCGCGGCGGCCTCGTTCTCGGTGAGGTGCTCGCCGTGGTCGGAGGCGCGGATGAGACCGGAGATGAGGTCCTCGCCGGGCGTGGGCTCGGCGGGCAGGGCCTCGCGCTTCCGGTGGATCAGCTCGGCGAGGTAGCCGCGCATCTTCTTCACCGACCGCGCGACCCCGCCCCTGGGCCCGCCCCCGTGCCGGATCATCATGCCCGCCCAGTCCCGGAAGTCGTCCTGGTCCTCGCGCGGGACGCCGAGCAGGTCGCAGATGGCGTAGATGGGCAGCGGGAAGGCGAACTCGTGGATGAGGTCGGCGGAGCCGCCGGCCGCGAACCCGTCGATGAGGTGGTCGGTCAGCTCCCGCACCCGCGGCGCGAACTCGGCGACCCGGCGGGGCGTGAACGCCTTGCTGACCAGCCGGCGCAGCCGGGTGTGGTCCGGCGGGTCGATGTTCAGCAGGTGCGTCATCAGCTCGGCCTTGCGCTCGCCCGGAATGCCGGTCTTGCCCTTGGCGTGCGCGGGCTCGTCGTGATGCGCCGGGTTCTTGCTCAGCCGCTGGTCGGCCAGGGCCTGCTTGGCGTCGGCGTACCGGGTGACGAGCCAGGCCTCGACCCCGCTGGGCAACCGCGTCCGGCGCACGGGCGCGTGCTCACGCAGCCATGCGTAGGCGGGGTAGGGGTCGGCGGCGAACTCCCAGGTGAAGAGGGCGGGGCCGGTGTCGTCGGGACGGAGCTGCTCGGTCACCCCTCGACGGTATCCGCCCGCGCAGACAGCCACCGACCGGGACCTACACGAGCGGACCGGCGGGGGCCGCCGGGTCGGGGGCCAGGGCCGGGTCAGGGTCCGGGCCGGGTCAGGGTCTGGCCCGGGTCAGGGCCGGCAGCCGCTCCGTCGGGACCATTGGGCCCCGAAGTCCACTCCGCGCCCGCAGGGCGCCGCTAGCCGTTCGCCGGGGCGGCTCCCTCTGCTGTGCGTATCGCGTCGCGGTAGGCGCGGGCCGCTGCGCGCAGGGCCGCCTCCGGGTCGATGCCGGCGGCCTCGGCGCGGGCCGCCAGGGTGAGCAGTTCGTAGCCGACGCCCTCTCCCTGCGGCAGCGGGACGTCGAGGCCCGCGGTGCGGACGCGGGAGGCGAGCTTGGCGGCGAGGGCCAGGCCGGGCTGTCCGAGGGGGACGCCCTCCGTGACCGAGGTGCGCCGCTTCTCCTCGGCCTTGGTGCGCAGCCAGTGCTCCTTGACGTCCTCGGGGGTCTCGGCCGTCTCGTCGCCGAAGACATGCGGGTGGCGGTGGATGAGCTTGGCGACGATGCCGCCCGCCACGTCGTCGACGGAGAACGGCGCGTCCGGGTCCTCCTCGGCGATGCGGGAGTGGAAGACGACCTGGAGGAGCACGTCGCCCAGCTCCTCGCGCAGCTCCTCGCGGTCGCCGGCCTCGATCGCCTCGACCAGTTCGTACGCCTCCTCGATGCCGTACTTGGCCAGGCCCTCGTGGGTCTGCCGTGAGGACCAGGGGCACTCGGCGCGGATGCGGTCCATGACCTGGACGAGGTCCAGGAGCCGGGCCCCGGGCAGGTCGTAGGAGGCGGGCAGCAGCTCCAGCTCCGGCATGCGGACGCGCCCGGAGCCGGCCAGCCGGGCCAGGCCGTCGGTGAGGGCGGGCTCCCCCTCACCCGTCGCCACGACCACCACGGTCCGCCCGCCCGCGCAGGCGTCGACCAGCTCCTGCGCGGTGGGGGACGTCTCCACCACAGCCGTCCCGGCCTCCCGCAGATACGGCAGCTGCGGATGGGCGCCGTCCGCGCACAGCACGGCATCGGCGGCGCGCAGGGCCTGCCAGGCGGGCCAGGACAGCAGGCCGGGGGCGACGCGGTGGCTGGTGGTGAGCAGGACGATGCGGCCGGGGCCGGCGGCGGAGGCGGATTCCGCGCCGGTGGGTCCGGAGCCGGCGGCTTCGGGGCTGGATGCGTTCACGGTCCGAACGTAACCCACGGCGGCGGCGAGCGGATTTCGGTTGTCCACAGGCCCGGTGGATCGTGTGATCGTACGACCACCCGGCCTCCCGCCGTACCGCCTACGCCGTCAGCGGCTGTCCGCCCGTCGTCGACGTGACCTCACGCACCCACGGCGTCCTGGCGTCCACCCGGCTGCTCTTCTGCACGTCCCAGGCGCCGTAGCGCGGGTTGAGGGCGATGTCGAGCTCCTCGGACGCCTTGGACAGCGCCTTCCAGAAGGCGGGCTGGGTGGTGTCCGTGCCCAGCGTGGCCGCGAGCTTCTGCGCCTCCAGCTGGAGGCGGAGGTTGTCGTCGAGGCGCACGGGCGCGATGCCGTACTTCTGCAGCCAGGCGGTCTCCAGGCCCTTGGACCCGCCGGCCTGCTGCTCCAGGCCCGCGCGCATCTGCTGGATCTCCTTGCGGTTCACCGTGATGCCCTCGTCCTGCGCGGCCCGGTGCAGCACCCGGTCCAGGACCATGTTGTGCAGGGTGTCGCGGGTGAGGGCGCTGGTGGAGGCGAGAACCTGCTGGTACTGCGTGTCGTCCGGCACCGCGGCCCGCTGGGCCCTGCGGACCTCGTTGACCCGGCTCTCCAGCTGGGCGACGGTGATCCGCTGTCCTCCGACCACGGCGGCCGCGCCCGGGTGCGCGTCGTTTCCGCAGGCGGTCAGGGCGGGTGCCGCGGCGGCGATCGCGGCGGTGAGGACGAGCGCGGTGCGACGGCGGCGGTGCAAGGAAACCTCCAAGGGGAGATTGTGCGACGGTGCACAAGGTCCTGCGGTGATCGATGGTAGGCAGCGGCACTGCTCCGGCCAACCCATTCGACCAACGATTCACCGCGACTTCGGGCACCGCCGCGCCCTCACCCGCTCAGCCCGTGATGGCCACCGGGCCGTCCCACGCGTCACGGTCCACGGTGATCGTGTACCCGCCGCGCGCCTCCTTGCTGTTGACCATGTACTGGTGGCCGCGGCTGTGACCGGTGAACTGGGTGGCGCCCCACGGCCAGTCCGCGGTCGTCGTGTTCTGCTTGTCCCACAGCGCGTACCAGAGGTTGCCCGGCAGGTCCGTCTTGTCGGACGCGGTGGCGACGGCCTTGGCGCTGGAGCTGGTGAAGCCGTAGTAGCCGGTCCGGTACGTCTTGGCGTGCAGGCCCTTGTCGAAGGCGCGCACGTACGTCAGTACGGCGTTGTTGCACGACGTGTTGGTGACGTCGTACGCCTCCATGTCGAGGTAGACCGGGCTGCCCGCCTTCATGCCGAGGGCGGAGGCCTTGGCCACCGCGTCGGCGGCGTCCTTCGCGCCCAGGGAGGCGGCGGTGGAGGCGGTCAGCTTCTCCGGGTTGGAGCCGGACTGGCAGGGCGGCTGGGCGCCGACGTAGATCGGTATGAGCTTCCAGCCGAGCGAGCTGACCGACTTCACCCAGGAGGCGGTGAGGTTGGGCTGGGCGCAGCCGCGGTTGCTGCCGCCCACGTAGACGGCGGCGGCGCCGTAGAAGCCGGTGTGCCACGCCTTCATCGCGGACAGCGAGGGCGCGGCGCAGGTGTCGAACGCGCGGCCGGTGAACGTCTTCTGCGCGGGCCAGACGGTGGCGGCCATGGACGTCTGCGCGGCCAGGCCGGCCGCGGCCACGACGGCGGTCCCCGTCACCGCCCACATGATGTGTCTGCGCTTCTTCGACTGACGATGGCCGGCCATGTCCCCACCCCTGGTGTGTGTCGCCCGATCTTCGATTGATCTTCGGCGAACAGTAAAGCCTATCCGCGCACCTGCCCCAGCCACTGCAGGGTGCGCCGGATGTCCGCGGCCAGGGGGTGGGCCGGGCCGTGCAGCCGCTCCACGTCCATCAGCAGCCGCGCCAGCGTGTCGTGGGCGGCCGGCCGGTCGCCCAGGGCGAGCAGCAGATGGCCGATGCGCCGGCGGACGTCGTGGGCCAGCTGCGGGTCGCCGGAGACGTACTGGTTCTCGTAGTACGGCAGCAGCGCGCGGTACTCGGCGAGCGCCGCCGCCGGTTCGCCCAGCTGCTCCAGGCACTGCGCGGCCTCGTAGCGGAAGCGCAGCGACTGCGGGTCGGCCTGGCCGGCCTCCGTGGCCCGTTCGTCGGCGAGACGGCGCAGTTCGGGCAGTGCGCGCCGGTACTGGCCGTCGTCCATGAGGGTCGCCGCGTACTGCTTGCGCAGGGTGCGCACGACCGGGGAGTGCTCGCCGTGCTGTTCGGCCGCGGCGGGCAGGATCGCGCCCAGGATGTCGACGGCCTGGGTGATGCGCCCCTCCCCCAGCAGGCGTTTGACCTCGTCGACGGCGGCGGCGACATCCGGCTTCCCGGTCACCGGCGGCGCGACGGGGGCGGGCTGGGGCGCGGGCGTGCGCGCCCGGTCCGGCCAGGGGGCGTGCGGACGCAGGAAGGGGCGCGTGGGGTCCAGAGGCGCCCCGGTCGGTGTGCCGCGCGCGGGCAGGAGCGGCGCCAGGTCCTCGTACACCTCCTGCGCGGACGCCGGCCGGTGCTGCGGGTCCTTGGCGAGCAGGCGCAGGACGAGGGCCTCCAGTGCCTCCGGGACCTCGGGGCGGGTCCGGCGCACCGGCAGCGGGGGCTCGTACAGGTGCCGGTGCAGCACTCCGAGCGCCGTGGAGCCCGAGAACGGCACGTCGCCGCTGAGCAGTTCGTGCAGCAGCACCCCGAGCGCGTACAGGTCGGTGTACGGGCCGACCGCGCCGCCCATCGCCTGCTCGGGCGCCATGTAGGCGGGCGAGCCGATCGGGGAGCCGGTGTGGGTGAGGCGGGTGGTGTCCGTGTCCATGACGGAGGCCACGCCCAGATCGAGGACGGTGACCGTGCCGTCCTGCTTGACCATCACGTTCCGGGGCTTCAGGTCGCGATGGATGATCGGCACGGCGTGCACGGCGCTCAGCACGGCGCACAGTTGCGCGGCCACCGCCACCGCCCACTGCCAGGGGTACGGGTCGTGCTCCGCGAGGTGGTCGGCGAGGTCGGCGCCGTCGACGTACTGCATGACGAGGAACAGCTCCTCGCCCTCGCTGCCCGCGTCGTGCACCGTGACCAGCCCGGGGTGGTCGACCTGCGCGGTCACCCGGCACTCGCGCACGAACCGGCGGCGCAGTTCGTCCGCCTCCTGGCCCGCCACCTTGTCGGGGCGCAGCAGCTTCACCGCCACGCGCCGGTCGAGCCGCTGGTCGTACGCCGTCCACACCTGGCCCATGCCGCCCTGGCCGATGAGCGTGGACAGTTCGTAGCGGCCGGCGACGACACGTCCTGTCGCCACGGTCACCTTCCGCCCTCGTGGTGACCCTCATGGTGGCCCTCGTGCCCACCGTCGTGCTTGCGCAGGTAGTCGCTCAGTTCGTCCAGCTCGGCCCGCACCTGGTCGATCCGCGCGGGCGCGGGGCGCTGCGGCGGCAGGGTGGCCGGCGGGGGCTGGGGCACCGGGGTGTGCGGCACGGGGGTCTGGCGTATCGGGGGCGGGGTGTGCGGGCCGACCGGCGCGGTGTACGGGTTCGCGGGCCCCGGGTAGCCGTACGCCGGAGCCGCTCCCTGCGCCGCGTACGCCTGCTGCCGCAGCATGAAGTGGCGGATCTCCGCGGCCAGGTAGTACGCCATCGCGCCCACCAGCGTGCCCAGCAGCAGGAACAGGCCCAGATAGCCGGCGCTCGTGTGGATCTCGTCGCCGGACTCGCTCGCCAGCAGCACGATGCTGAGGATGTCGAGCACCAGCACCGTCACGAACAGCGCCCAGTCCAGGGAGCGGCGCGTGACCGCGGCCAGCCGCAGCGGCATCACCCAGGCCAGGAAGCCGATGCTGAAGAGCCCGAGCGCCACGAAGAGCACGCGCAGGAAGACCAGCCACGCGGTGTGCGGCGGCTGCTTCACCGGCTGTCCGTGGCCGTGGCCTTGCATGGCTGCTCCTGTTGCCTGAAATGGGCGTGCGGGTCCGCCCGGCGTGCCCCGAGGGCGGGGAATGCCGGTGCTGCGATTGTCGCTTCGAGCATATGGCCCGGCACGGACAAGCGGTCCGGCTTGTACCGAACCGTTGTCCGGGCCCCGGCAGGGAGCGTCCGGCCAGTGGTCGGCCGTGGGTCGGCCGGAGGTCGGTCTCGGGGCGGTCGGGGGCCGGTCGAGGGTCGGTCTGCGGCCGGTCGGAGGTCGGTCGGGGGTCAGTCGGGGGCGACCGTGCCGTCGGTGAGGCCGTCGTACATGCCGCGCACGAGGTGCTCCCCGAGCCGGCTCGCGTGGCGCAGGGCCCGCTCGAACTCGTCGAGCGCGCGGAACCGCGCGCCGTAGCGCCGTTGTTCGTCCAGCGGGAGCCGGGGCAGCTGGAGCCGGCGCACGTCCAGGCGGGTCGCGGTGGAGGCGTAGCTGCTGGCCTGCCGGTTGTTGGCCGTACCGCGCAGGAAGCCGGCGAGGAACCACGGGTCGAGCGCTGTGCGGTCGGGGCGCAGGAGCACGAGGTTGCGGCCCAGGGCGGCGCCTCCCGTCGTCTCGTCGATCACGCGCGCCACCGAGCCGCCGCCGAGCACCGGTACGACGATGTCGCCCGGCTCGGTCAGCACGGCCTCCTCGTCGCTCTCGGGGAGCGTGCCCGAGGGCGCCGCGCCGGCGAGGACGTCGTGGTCGGTGAGCACCGGCACGCGCGCGTGGCCGCCGTTTCCGCCGGTGCGCAGCACCAGCGCGCCCCCCCGCGCGTGTTCGCCGATGGTGGTGAGCGGCCAGCGCGCGGGGGCGGCCGGGTCGGCGGGGGGCGGGGTGAGCTCGGTGGTCAGGCGCAGGGTCTCGCCGAGGCGCTCGCGCACCGCCGTGAGCTGCTCCGCGCCGTCGGCCACGGCCGGCGGCGGCAGATGCCGGGCGGGAGCGAGGTCCACGTCGTCGTCGAGGAGTTCGATGACCGGCACGGAACGGACCAGCCCCGGCCGTTCCTCCGGTCGCCCCGCGCGCTCGACGGCCCGCCAGGCGTCCAGTACGGCGTCCCGCACCGCCTCCCAGTCCGGCCCGCCCCGCCCTTCCCCGGCGAACCTCCCCGTGTCCACGAGCAGCACCTCGGGCGTCGCCGGCGTCCGCTCGGGCCGGCGCAGCACCCACACGTGCAGCGGGATGTTGTACGGCGGCGCCGCCCCGACCGGCAGCGCGACGACCGCCCGGAGCGCGCCCCGGCGCAGCAGGTCGGCGCGGATCCGGCGCCCGGAGCGCC
>NZ_JBSGDB010000023.1:0-39046 GCF_053602155.1 Streptomyces sp. NPDC004561 | reverse complement strand
TTTTGGGGGGGGGGGGGGGGGGCGGCGCGCTGCGTGGGGCGGGGGGTCGCGGGGGACGGCGGGGTCGCGTGGGGCGTCCGGCTGCCGAAGTGACGGCTGCGCGGAGTGTCGGGTTGCGGGGATGGCGGGTCGCGCGGGGTGGCGGCCCGCACGGGATGGCGTTCGCGCGGGGCGATGGGCACTCGCGGGGCGGCGGGACGCGCAGGGTGGTGGGGCTGCGCGGGGCGACGGGCCGCGCGTTATGGCGGCTCCCGGGCGTGATTGCGGCTTGCGGGGGATGACGGGTCGCATGGAACGACGGGCCGCAACGGGGGGACGCCTCACGCGGGTCGCGGGATGACGGGCCGCACGTGAGGTGGCGGCTCGCACGGGATGGTGGGGCCGCACGGAACGACGGGTCGCGCAGGTGGCGGCTCGCACGGAACGGCGATCAGCGGGCCGCCCGGAAGAGCCTGTCGCATGAGGTGACGACTCGCGGAACCGACAGCCGCCGGACGTGACGGCTCGCGTGGACCGACAGCCGTCGGTCGTAACCGTCCGCGTGGACCGACAGCCGTCGGACGTCACGGCCCGTGTGCAAGCGCGGCTCGTACGAATCAGGACGGGTGAATTCCGGGAGCGGACGCATACGGCGCCGGATTCGGGGCACGCGAGCTGTTACCCCCACGGGAGTCCGGCGAGCCGGTACCCCCACCGGCGGCCGTCTCCGTCCCTCCTCTCCCGGACGGGCGGCCGCCTTTTCGTCCGCCTCGTGCCCTTCTGTGGGGTGGGCCACAGGGCCCCGGACGTCCGGCATGCCGGATGCGCGATAGCCTGACCGGTGGATCTCTCTTGATGCCAAGAGATCGATCATCCGCCCGGGGCAGGGACGCCCCACCGCCAGCTGTCATACGGAGAACGCCATGACCCGCACTCCCGTGAACGTCACCGTCACCGGCGCGGCCGGCCAGATCGGTTACGCCCTGCTCTTCCGCATCGCCTCCGGCCAGCTGCTCGGCGCGGACGTGCCGGTCAAGCTGCGCCTGCTGGAGATCACCCCGGCCCTGAAGGCCGCCGAGGGCACGGCCATGGAGCTGGACGACTGCGCCTTCCCGCTGCTCCAGGGCATCGACATCTCCGACGACCCGAACATCGCCTTCGACGGCGCCAACGTGGCCCTCCTCGTGGGCGCCCGCCCGCGCACCAAGGGCATGGAGCGCGGCGACCTGCTGGAGGCCAACGGCGGCATCTTCAAGCCGCAGGGCAAGGCCATCAACGACCACGCCGCGGACGACATCAAGGTCCTCGTCGTCGGCAACCCGGCCAACACCAACGCGCTCATCGCCCAGGCCGCCGCCCCGGACGTACCGGCCGAGCGCTTCACCGCGATGACCCGCCTGGACCACAACCGCGCGCTCACGCAGCTCGCGAAGAAGACGGGCACCACGGTCGCCGACATCAAGCGCCTGACCATCTGGGGCAACCACTCCGCCACCCAGTACCCGGACATCTTCCACGCCACGGTCGCCGGCAAGAACGCCGCCGAGGTCGTCGCCGACGAGAAGTGGCTGGCCGAGGACTTCATCCCGACCGTCGCCAAGCGCGGCGCCGCCATCATCGAGGCCCGTGGCGCCTCCTCCGCGGCCTCCGCCGCCAACGCCGCCATCGACCACGTGTACACCTGGGTCAACGGCACCGCCGACGGCGACTGGGCCTCCATGGGCATCCCGTCGGACGGCTCCTACGGCGTCCCGGAGGGCCTGATCTCCTCCTTCCCGGTCACCACGAAGGACGGCAAGTACGAGATCGTCCAGGGCCTGGAGATCAACGAGTTCTCCCGCGCCCGCATCGACGCCTCCGTCAAGGAGCTCGAGGAGGAGCGCGAGGCGGTCCGCTCCCTCGGCCTCATCTGACATCCGCCTGCGGCGGTTTCGCCGCAGGTCCGCACGGGCCCTTCTCCGGTTCCTCCGGAGTGGGGCCCGTGGGCTTTCCGGGGGCGTGGTCAGGATCGGCAGCCCGCGGATTCCGCTTTCCCCGTGCCGCTCGTCACTCTATGCTGATGCCTCGTCAACTCAGCTGTTCGACAAGTGTCTTTCCACGCTTCGGGGGAATCGCGTGAGCACCGCACACGTGCCGCCGCAGTCGCAGCCGACGCCTGCGACGACGCCATCCGTACCACCGTCCACCCCACCGCACGCCAGCGAGGCCACCCGGCTGCTGTGCGCGGGCACCTATCTGGATTCCGGATACCGGGACCGGGTCATCGACGAACTGCACCTCAACGGGCAGCGGTTCGTGGCGCCCTCGCTCGGCCTCGACGCCGCCCGCGTCCTCGCGCACGCCCTGCGCGCCCGCCGGCAGGAGCTGGCCTGGGCCGGGGCGGTCTTCGGCCTGTGGATGGTGGGAGTTGCCCTGTCCCAGGGCCTGCTGGCCCTCTTCCTCTGGCCCAGCCTGTGTCTCGCGATCGGCGGCTGGATCAGGGGCCGTGCCCCGCAGCCGCCCCTGTACCGGGTGGTGCCCGCCTTCCTCTTCCGCTGGTGGGGCCGCATCACGTTCGCGCTGCTGCTGGTCGTCACCGTGATCGCGGCGTTCGGCGGCACGGACGACAGCCCGTCGTACGGCTCCTACGGCGGCTCGTCCGGCCTGTACGGCGACTCGTCCGGCCTGTACGGGTCCTCGGGCTCGCCGAGCCTGACCGACCTCCTCCTGCTGAGCTTCAAGGGGCCCGCCCAGTCGTTCAAACCCTGGCAGGCCTGGGCGACCCTCGTGATCTTCGTGCTCATCACGCTGTGCCTGGCCGGCCAGCGCGGCCAGTTCGCGCGCGTCCTGGCGGCCGAGCTGTCCCCGAGGCGCTTCCCGGACGCCGCCGGCGACCCCGCCGAACAGGGCCAGAGCCGGCGGTTCCAGTGGCTCAAGCACCGCGTCCGGACCGAGCAGCACGCGCCGCTGATCATGTACCACGAGGCGCGCCCGTTCTGCGGGGCCGGCGTGGCGTACCGGGACTGGGTGCTGGCCGTCGAACTGAAGCCCGACGCGCTGAAGAAGCAGCAGCCGATCAGCAACCGGCTGGTGCTGGAGAGGATCCGCCCGCTGGTGGAACGGCTGCGGCTGCCCGCCGAGTACGCGGGTCCCGGAGTGCGCGACCGGCTGCGCTGGCTGGAGGTCGACGAGTGCGTGTTCCTGCCCGCGGAGGGGCTGCTGCGCCGCGAGGACGCGCCGTACCACCCGCAGGCCTTCGAGGAGCACCGGGCGAACGCGGTCGAGGAGGGCGCCGAGAAGCGCCGGCACTTCCTGCGCATCCGCGTCGGCGGCTGGGAGGAGGAGCTGGTCGTCACGGTCTTCGTGCGCATCCACACCCAGGGCCGCATGCTCATGCTGGAGATCGCCCCGCATGTGCTGCTGCCGGTGCGCCAGGACTTCAAGGACGCCGACCGTACGGCCCACCGGTTCCGGCACAACAACGTGCTCGGCAAGGCGGTCTGGGCCGTGACCCGGGTGCCGGGCTCGCTGGCCGGCTCCCTGGTCGTCCTCGGCAAGTCCCTGGTCTACGGCTGGCGGCTGCTGACCGGCGGCTACGCGAACGCGCTGCCGGACGGACCCGCGCTGTCCGTGCGCGAGCTGGGCTCGGCGGACGCCGGGTCCCAGTTCCAGGAGATGGACGTCTCCCGCTACCTCAAGGGCATCCAGGACCGGGTGGCGAACGGGGTGCGGGCCGCGCTCGCCGAAGCCGGTTACCAGACCGGCGAGTTCGTCCAGCAGGTCAACAACATCAGCAACGGGGGCGTGCACATCGGACGTGTCGAGGGCAGCACCTTCGCCGTCGGCGACAACTCCTCCGCCTCCTCCACCTCCTCCACGAACGGCGGCAGCGCGCCGCAGAAGGGATCCGACGCCCATGACAACGGATGAGCCGAGGATCAGCATCGGCGACGTCTCGCACAGCACCTTCGCCATCGGCGACCACGCGCACGCCGAGAGCCACCACGGCACGGCCGCGCAGCGCGACGAGGCGGCCGAGGAACTGCTTCTCGCCGTAAGGGAGTTGCGCGCCGACCTGGCCCGGGTGCGGGCCACCGGCCGGACGGCGGAACTCGACGCGGCCCTCGCCGACACGGAGGACGAGATCACCCGCACCGGCCAGGCGACCCCCTCCCGCCGCGAGCGCCTGCGCCGGCTCCTCGACGACTCCCAGGCGCTGCTCGGCGTGCTCGCCTCGGCGGCCACGCTGGCCGGCCTGGTGGGGCTGTGAGAGGGACGCGATGAACGGGGGAGCGCGGTACTGGAACGAGGAGACCCAGCGCTGGGAGGACAGCGAGGGGCCGCGGTCCGGCGCACCGGTGACACCGCCGCCGCCGGCGACCATGCCGGACGGGCCGCCCGGGTGGCCACCGGCCGGACCGCCCACGTCGGGCGAGGGCACATCCG
Organism: Streptomyces sp. NPDC004561; assembly: GCF_053602155.1. Taxonomy (NCBI): domain Bacteria; kingdom Bacillati; phylum Actinomycetota; class Actinomycetes; order Kitasatosporales; family Streptomycetaceae; genus Streptomyces; species Streptomyces sp. NPDC004561. The sequence continues at coordinate 34,642 of NZ_JBSGDB010000023.1, read as the reverse complement.
TCCCTCCGGTGTCCCTCCCGCCGATGTCCGGCGAGGACACGTTCGTCCCTCCGCCGCCCGAGCCGACGCAGATCGACTCGGCACCGCCCGTGCCCCCCGCGCCCTGGCCGGCCCCGGCCGGCGGCTGGCACGCACCGCGGGCGGGCGCCGACGGCACGGCCGGCCCGGGCGGCCCCAGCATGGGCACGGGCACCGGCGGCTGGTCCTCGCCGGAATGGTCCGTGCCGCCCGACCCGGCGCCCGCGCCGACGGGCGGGCTCGGCCGGCGCACGGTCTGGACCGTCGTCGTCGGGGCGGCCGTGGTCGGCGTCGCCGTGAGCCTCGTACTCACCCTCGTGGTCGGGACCGGGCACCACGGCCGGCCGCAGAAGGCGGGCGGCTCGCCGAGCGTGTCCGTGTCCGCGGACTCCCCGGCGCCCACCGGCGACACCTCCGGCGCGCCGTCGCCCACGGCCGACACGGCCTCGCCCTCCGCCTCGGCGAGCCCGCTCCCCGCGGGCTGGGAGGCGTACCACGACGTCGAGGGCTTCCGGATCGCCCGCCCCGAGGGCTGGTCGCGCTCCTCGGTCGCCTCCTCGTACGGCATCGCCGTCGTGAACTACCGCAGCCCGGACAAGAAGCAGCGGATGCAGATCTACCAGGTGGCGGAGGCGTCCCCGGACGCGTCCTTCCAGCAGTACCTCTCCGACCAGACCCCCAAGCCCGCGGGTTTCAGCAAGCTCTCCCTGGTGACTCTCGACCACGGCGACTTCGTCGGCTCGCGCATGGAGTACCTGGCCGACACCATCAAGGGCGAACCGGACGTCGGCACCTGGCACGTCTACGACGAGCGTTTCGTCGCCAAGGACGGCCGGATCTACGCCGTCGCCGTGTACGGCCCCGACCGGAACGGCGGTGACGACGAACTGCGCCTCCTCGACACCGCGCTGAGCGGGTTCTGCCCGCCCGACACGGATTGTGGAGCGCCGATGGACTGAGCGCGGCGCCCAGTATCAACCGTTTCCATCCGTTTTCGCCTGCCCTTTTAGTGACCCCGCGCACTATCGGCCATCGATTCCGCATGCGAGTCAGGGGCCGTGGGCAGGCGGCCACGGTCCCTGAGCGTGTCACGTGTGTGACACAGGGGCACGGAACAGGAACGGAAGGCAACACCGATCATGGCGGACAGAACGGAACGACAGGCCCAGGCGACCATCCACGCGGGGGGCGAATGGCTGGCTGCGGTCTCGGGTGCGACCCGCGAGATCCTCGACCCCGCGGACGCCCGGCCGTTCGCCGTGGTCGCCGAGGGTGACGAGAAGGACGCGGAGCGCGCGGTGGCCGCCGCCCGCGAGGCCTTCGACGAGGGCCCCTGGCCCCGCACCCCGGTCGCCGAACGCGCCGCCCTGCTGCGCCGCGTCGCCGACCTCCTCGTACGCGACCGCGAGACGCTCGGCCTGCTGGAGAGCCGGGACGCGGGCAAGACGGCCGAGGAGGGCCGCGTCGACATCGACTGTGTCGCCGACGCCTTCCGCTACTTCGCCGACCTGGTCGCCGCCGAGGCCCCCGGCCGGGTCGTCGACGCCGGCTCGCCCGACATCCACAGCGTCGTCGTGCACGAGCCGGTCGGCGTCTGCGCGCTGATCACCCCCTGGAACTACCCCCTGCTCCAGGCCAGCTGGAAGATCGCCCCGGCCCTCGCGGCCGGCAACACCTTCGTGATCAAGCCCAGCGAGATCACCCCGATGACCACCATCGCGCTGATGGACCTGCTCACCGAGGCCGGTCTGCCCGCCGGTGCGGCCAACCTCGTCACCGGCCCCGGGCACACCGTCGGCGCCCGGCTCGCCGAGCACCCCGACGTCGACCTGGTCTCCTTCACCGGCGGCCTGCTCAGCGGCACCAAGGTCGCCCAGGCCGCCGCCCCGACCGTGAAGAAGGTCGCCCTCGAACTCGGCGGCAAGAACCCCAACGTGGTGTTCGCCGACGCCTGCGCCACCGAGGAGGGCTTCGACACCGCCGTCGACCAGGCCCTCAACGCGGCCTTCATCCACAGCGGCCAGGTCTGCTCGGCCGGCGCCCGGCTCATCGTCGAGGAGCCGGTCAGGGAGCGCTTCGTCGCCGAACTCGCCCGCCGCGCCCAGAAGATCAGGCTCGGCCGCGGCACCGAGGACGGTGTCGAGTGCGGCCCCCTCGTCTCCGAGCAGCAGCGCGCCAAGGTCGAGGCGTACGTCGCCTCCGCGCTGGCCGAGGGCGCGGTCCTGCGCTGCGGCGGCAAGCGGCCCGCACCCGCCGAAACCCGCCCCGAGTCGGGCTACTTCTACGAGCCGACCGTCCTCGACGCCTGCCACCGCGAGATGCGGGTCGTCCGCGAGGAGGTCTTCGGCCCGGTCCTCACCGTCGAGACCTTCCGCACCGAGGACGAGGCGGTCCGGCTCGCCAACGACACCGAGTACGGCCTCGCCGGCGCCGTCTGGAGCGCGGACGCCTCCAAGGCCCGCCGCGTCGCCGCCCGCCTGCGCCACGGCACCGTCTGGATCAACGACTTCCACCCCTACCTGCCGCAGGCGGAGTGGGGCGGCTTCGGCCGCAGCGGCACCGGCCGTGAGCTGGGACCCGCCGGACTCGCCGAGTACCGCGAGACCAAGCACGTCTACCAGAACCTCGCGCCGCGCCCCGTGCGCTGGTTCGCCGGCTGAGCCCCGCCTCTTTCCGCACCCCCTGGAGTAGTACCCCCATGCCCGAGACCCCCCACGTCTACGACTACGTCGTCATCGGCGGCGGCACCGCAGGCTCCGTCATCGCCTCCCGCCTGACCGAGGACCCGGACGTCACCGTCGCCGTCATCGAGGGCGGCCCGAGCGACGTCGGCCGCGACGACGTCCTCACCCTGCGCCGCTGGATGGGCCTGCTCGGCGGCGACCTCGACTACGACTACCCGACCACCGAGCAGCCCCGCGGCAACTCCCACATCCGCCACAGCCGCGCCCGCGTCCTCGGCGGCTGCTCCTCCCACAACACCCTCATCTCCTTCAAGCCGCTGCCCTCCGACTGGGACGAGTGGGAGGAGGCCGGCGCCAAGGGCTGGGGCGCCGTCCCCATGGAGGCCTACTACGCCCGCCTGAAGAACAACATCGTCTCCGTCGACGAGAAGGACCGGAACGCCATCGCCCGCGACTTCGTCGACGCCGCCCGGTCGGCGCTCGGGGTACCCCGGGTCGAGGGCTTCAACCGCAAGCCGTTCACCGAGGGCGCCGGCTTCTTCGACCTCGCCTACCACCCGGAGGACAACAAGCGCTCCTCCGCCTCCGTTGCCTACCTGCACCCGGTGATGGACGAGCGGCCCAACCTCACCATCCTGCTGGAGACCTGGGCCCACCGGCTGGAACTGGACGGCACCCGCGCCGAGGGCGTCCACGTGCGCACCAAGGACGGCGAGGAACTGCTGGTACGGGCCCGCCACGAGGTCGTCCTGTGCGCCGGCGCCGTCGACTCCCCGCGCCTGCTGCTGCATTCGGGCATCGGCCCCCGCCAGGACCTGGAGGCGCTCGGCATCCCCGTCGCGCACGACCTGCCGGGCGTCGGCGAGAACCTCCTCGACCACCCCGAGTCGGTGATCGTCTGGGAGACCGACGGGCCGATCCCGGAGAACTCCGCGATGGACTCCGACGCGGGCCTGTTCGTGCGCCGCGACCCCGAACACGCGGGCCCGGACCTGATGTTCCACTTCTACCAGATCCCGTTCACGGACAATCCGGAGCGCCTCGGCTACGAACGCCCGCAGCACGGCGTGTCGATGACCCCCAACATCCCCAAGCCGAAGTCCCGCGGCCGCCTCTACCTCACCAGCGCCGACCCGTCCGTGAAGCCCGCCCTGGACTTCCGGTACTTCACCGACGAGGACGACTACGACGCCCGGACCCTCGTCGACGGCATCCGCATCGCCCGCGAGATCGCCGCGTCCGAGCCGCTGGCGGGCTGGCTCAAGCGCGAGGTGTGCCCCGGCCCGGAGATCCAGGGCGACGCCGAGCTGAGCGAGTACGCCCGCAAGGTCGCGCACACCGTGTACCACCCGGCCGGCACCTGCAAGATGGGCGCCGCCGACGACGAACTCGCCGTGGTCGACCCTGAGTTGAAGATCCGCGGCCTGGACGGAATTCGTATCGCCGACGCGTCCGTCTTCCCGACCATGACCGCCGTCAACCCGATGATCGGGGTGCTCATGGTCGGGGAGAGGGCCGTCGACCTGATCGGAGGCGAGCCCCGATGACCACCACTGTCCCCACGCGCAAACCGCCCACCGCCGACACCCCGGTCTTCTCGGTGTCCGGCCTGTGGAAGGTCTTCGGACCGAAGGCCGAACGCATCCCGGGCGACCCCGAACTGAGCGCCCTCGGCCCCGCCGACCTGCGCTCCCGCACCGGCTGCACGGCCGCCGTCCGGGACGTCTCCTTCGACGTCAAGAAGGGCGAGGTCTTCGTCGTCATGGGCCTGTCCGGCTCCGGCAAGTCCACCCTCGTGCGCTGCCTGACCCGGCTGATCGAGCCGACGGCGGGCACGATCGCCATCGACGGCGAGGATGTCCGCGCGATGGACAAGGGCCGGCTGCGCGAGCTGCGCCGCCACCGCGCCGCGATGGTCTTCCAGCACTTCGGCCTGCTCCCGCACCGCACGGTCCTCGACAACGTGGCCTACGGCCTGGAGATCCAGGGCGTCGGCAAGTCCGAGCGACGCGAACGCGCCGCCGGGATCGTCGCCAAGGTCGGCCTGGAGGGCATGGAGAAGCGCCGCCCCGGCCAGCTCTCCGGCGGCCAGCGGCAGCGGGTGGGCCTCGCCCGCGCCCTCGCCGTAGACCCCGAGGTCCTCCTCTTCGACGAGCCCTTCAGCGCCCTCGACCCGCTCATCCGCCGCGACATGCAGGACGAGGTCGTCCGCCTGCACCGCGAGGAGGGCCGCACGATGGTCTTCATCACCCACGACCTCACCGAGGCCCTCCGGCTCGGCGACCGCATCGCCCTCATGCGCGACGGCCAGGTGGTCCAGCTGGGCACCCCCGAGGAGATCGTCGGCTCCCCGGCCGACGACTACGTGCGCGAGTTCGTCCGGGACGTGCCGCGCGAGCAGGTCGTGACCGTGCGGACGGCCATGCGCCCGCCGTCGGCCGGCGAGGCGAACGAGGGCGCGGCGATCGCCCCGGAGGCCACGGTCTCCGAGGCCATCCAGGCCGTGGCACGCACCGGCTCCCCGGCCCGTGTGATGGACGAGGGCAGGTGCCTGGGCGTGGTGGACCACGAGCAGCTGCTCGACGTCGTGGCGGGCGTCTCCGCCGCGGACGGGCCCGCCGCCGGGGGTGTCCCCGCGCGGCCGAAGCCGGGCAAGGGGGGCGCACCCCGCAAGCGCGGGCGGGCGACGCCCCCGAGCCCCCGGACCAGCCCGGAGGCCGTCTGATGGCAACGCTGACCGTCCCGGCCTCCCGCACCGGCAAACCCGCGCTCCTCAGAAACCGGGCCGCCGGGAAGCTGCTCCTGCTCGCCCTCGTCACCGCCGTCCTGCTGCCCCTGCTCCATGGCCGCAGCTGGCCCCACGAGCTGACCGTCGACCTCTCCAAGCCCCTCGCGTCGGCCAGCAACTGGGTCATCGACAACCGCGACAGCCACCCCCTGTTCCTGTACTTCTTCGGCTACATCAGCAACGCCGTCGTCCTCTCCGTCCGCGCGGTCTACGTCACCCTGCTCGCCGCGGGCTGGGCCGGCGTCACGGCGCTCGGCGCCCTGGTCGCCTGGCGCGTCGCCGGCGTCCGCCTGGCCGCCGGCACCGCCCTCGCCTTCCTGGCCTGCGGCGCCCTCGGCATGTGGGTCCCCACCATGCAGACCCTCGCGCTGATGGTGGTGGCCGTCCTCGCCTCCGTGGCCGTCGGAGTGGTCCTCGGCCTCGCCGCCGGCCTCTCCGACCGGCTCGACCGCGCCCTGCGCCCGGTCCTGGACACCATGCAGGTGCTCCCGGCCTTCGCCTACCTCCTCCCCGTCGTCCTGGTCTTCGGCATCGGCGTCCCCGCGGCCGTCCTCGCCACCGTCGTCTACGCCGCACCGCCGATGGCCCGCCTCACCGCGCTCGGTCTGCGCGCCGCCGACCCCGAGGTCCTGGAGGCCGTGGAGTCGCTCGGCGCCACCCGCCGCCAGCGGCTGCTGACCGCCCGCATCCCGCTGGCCCGCAAGGAACTCCTCCTCGGCCTCAATCAGACGATCATGATGGCGCTGTCCATGGCGGTGATCGCCTCCGTCATCGGCGCCGGCGGCCTCGGCGACCGCGTCTACCAGGCCCTCGCCTCGGTCGACGTCGGCCAGGCCCTCACGGCCGGCATCCCGATCGTGCTGCTCGCGGTGGTCCTGGACCGCGTCACGGCGGCGGCGGGCGCCGCCGAGGGCAAGGGCCCCCGGACGATCGGCTGGCCGTACGCCCTCGCCGTCAGCGTGGCGATCGCGCTGGCCGCCCGGCTCCTCGGCCGCCTCGACTGGCCCACCGCCTGGACCCTGGACATCGCCCAGCCGGTCAACCGCGCCGTCGACTGGATGACCGCCCACCTCTACTCCGGTGTCCCGGTCGTCGGCGGCACCGCGGACTGGGCGGCCCACTTCACCACCTGGATCCTCGACCCGCTCCGCTCCGGCCTGCAGTGGCTGCCCTGGTGGTCGGTGCTGCTGGTCGTGGCCGCGCTGGCCTGGCTGATCGGCACCTGGCGCACCGCGCTGACCGCCGTCCTCGCCATGGCCGCGATCGGTGTGCTCGGCGTGTGGGATCCGGCCCTGGACACCCTGTCCCAGGTGCTGGCCGCCGTCGCCGTCACCCTCGTCCTCGGCGTCGCGACCGGTATCGCCGCTGCCCGCAGCGACCGCGTCGAACGCGCCCTGCGCCCGGTGCTGGACGTCTTCCAGACGATGCCGCAGTTCGTCTACCTGATCCCGGTCGTCGCCCTGTTCGGCGTCGGCCGCGCCCCCGCCGTCGCCGCGGCCGTCGTCTACGCCCTCCCGGCCGTCGTCCGGATCACCGCGCAGGGTCTGCGCCAGGTCGACCCGGCGGCGCTGGAGTCGGCGCGCTCGCTCGGCGCGACCGGCCGTCAGCAGCTGTGGCAGATCCAGCTGCCGCTCGCCCGCCGCTCGCTGCTGCTCGCCGTCAACCAGGGCGTGGTCCTGGTCCTGGCCGTCGTCATCATCGGCGGTCTGGTCGGCGGCGGCGCCCTCGGCTACAACGTCGCCTTCGGCCTCGCCCAGGGCGACCTCGCGACCGGTCTGGTGGCCGGTGCCGCGATCGTCTGCCTGGGCCTGATGCTCGACCGGGTGACCCAGCCGACGGAGCGCCGCGCGAGGAAGGGAGCCTGACATGCGACTTCGTACGACCGTCCCGGTCACCGTCGCCGTGCTGGCGCTGGCCACCGGCTGCGGCGCCGCCGACATGACCAAGCAGGCCAGCCCGTTCGCGGGCGTCCAGGGCTCGAAGACCGTCACCCTGTCCGTGCAGTCCTGGGTGGGCGCCCAGTCCAACGTGGCCGTCGCCCAGTACCTGCTGGAGCACGAGCTGGGCTACCGCGTGGACACCGTCCAGGTCGACGAGGTGCCCGCCTGGGACGCGCTCAGCCAGGGCCGGGTCGACGCGATCCTGGAGGACTGGGGCCACCCGGACCAGGAGAAGCGCTACGTCGAGGACAAGAAGACCATCGCGCGGGCCGGCGACCTCGGGGTGACCGGCCACATCGGCTGGTTCGTCCCCACCTACCTGGTCAAGCAGCACCCGGACATCACCGACTGGCGGAACCTGAACAAGTACGCCTCGCTGTTCCGCACCGCGGAGAGCGGCGGCAAGGGCCAGCTGATGGACGGCTCCCCGTCCTACGTCACCAACGACAAGGCGCTGGTGTCGAACCTGAAGCTGAACTACCAGGTCGTCTTCGCCGGTTCCGAGGCGGCGCAGATCACGCAGATGAGGCAGTTCGCCAAGGAGAAGAAGCCCTTCCTGACCTACTGGTACTCGCCCCAGTGGCTGTTCAAGAAGGTCCCCATGACGGAGGTGCAGCTGCCGCCGTACAAGGAGGGCTGCGACGCGGACGCGGCGAAGGTCGCCTGCGCCTACCCGCACACCCCGCTGCAGAAGTACCTCAACGCGGGCTTCGCGAAGTCGGGCGGGAAGGCGGCGGCCTTCCTGAAGACGTTCCGGTGGACCACCGAGGACCAGAACGAGGTGTCCCTGATGATCGCCGACCAGAAGCTGTCGCCCGACGAGGCAGCGAAGAAGTGGGTGGACAGCCACCCCGCCGTGTGGCGGAAGTGGCTGTCCTGAGCCGACCTAGCCGGCCTGGCGGAGCCCGGTGGCGATCTCCCGTACCGCCGCCGCGGCCCTGCGCTGGAGTCCCGGCCCGAACGTGATCCGGGTGGCCCCGAGTCCGCCGAGCGCGGCGGGCGAGGGGCCGTCCGCGTCCAGCAGGGCGAGCGCGTTCAGCGGGCCCTGGATCCCGGCCCGCAGCAGGGGCAGCACCTGTGCCGGGGCCAGGATCGGGTACACGCAGTCGGCGCCCGCCGCGACGTACGACGCGGCCCGCTCGATGGCCCGTTCGGGGTCGCCGTCGCCGTGCACGAAGGTGTCGACGCGGGCGTTGAGGAACAGCCGGTCGGCGGCGGCCCCGCGGACCTCGGCGAGGTACTCGGCCTGCTCGTGCGGGTCCTTGAGGACGCCCCCGTCGCCCGAGTCCTCCAGGTTGCAGCCGACGGCGCCCGCCTCCAGCAGCCGCTCCACCAGCTCCTTCGGCGGGAGTCCGTACCCGCCTTCGACGTCCGCCGAGACGGGGCACGTCCACCGCCCGCGCGATCCGGGCGACCGCCGCGAACATCTCGTCGACCGGGGTCTGCCCGTCCGCGTACCCGAGGGAGGCGGCGATGCCCGCGCTCGGTGTGGCCAGCGCCGGGAACCCGGCCTCCGCGAACGCCCGCGCGCTCGCCGCGTCCCAGGGTCCGGGAAGGACGAGCGGATCGCCCTGGGCGCGCCTGAGGTGCAGCGCGCGGAAGACTTCGGCCTTGGTCATGGCAGGTAACCCCCAGGTGCGACACGGCGGCTGACCATCAGTCGGTTCCAGCCGTTGACGACGGTGATCAGTGCGACGAGATGGGCCAGCCCGGCCTCGTCGAAGTGCTTGGCGGCGGTGTCGTACACCTCGTCCGGCACGAAGCCGTCGGTCAGTACGGTCACCGCCTCGGTCAGGGCCAGGGCCGCCCGCTCCCGCTCGCTGTAGAGATCCTCGGTCTCCTCCCAGGCGGCGAGCAGCTGGAGGCGGTCCTCCGACTCCCCGTTCCCGCGGGCCACCCGCAGGTGCATGTCGAGGCAGAACGCGCAGTGGTTGATCTGGGAGGCCCGGATCATCACCAGCTCGGCCAGGGCCGGGTCCCCGAGCCCCTTCTTCGCGGCCGCGCTCAGGGCGCTCATCGCCCGGCCGACCTCCCGGTCGAGGAGCTGGGTGCGGCTCACCCGTGCTGCCCCGGCCGGTAGTGGCCCGGGGTCATCCGGGTGGTGACGCCGAACCGGTTCCAGGCGTTGATCACCGTGATCGCGGCGATCAGCCCGGCCAGCTCGGCCTCCTCGAACTGCTTGGCGGCCCGGTCGTACACCTCGTCGGGCACGAAGCCGTCGGTGAGGACGGTGACCGCCTCGGTCAGCTCGATCGCCGCCAGCTCCTTCTCGGTGTAGAAGTGCCGCGACTCCTCCCACGCGCTGAGCTGCACGATCCGCTCCACGCTCTCGCCGGCCGCGAGCGCGTCCTTGGTGTGCATGTCGAGGCAGAAGGCGCAGTGGTTGATCTGTGAGGCGCGGATCTTCACCAGCTCGTACAGCCGGGGGTCCAGTCCCTGCCGGGCGGCGGTGTCCAGGCGGATCATCGCCTTGTAGACCTCGGGGGCGTGCTCGGCCCAGCTGAGCCGCGGGGGCTGTTCGGCGGCGTACTCCGTGTTCTTCTCATCGGTCATGTCCTCCACGCTAGGCGCGAGGCAGCCCAGGAGTATGGTCCAGTTCCATGGCGAGATCCTGGGCCACTTTGGGCGTCGACCTGCATCTGGAACCGGCCGGCTCGGGCGGGCTGCGCCGGGGCCTGACCGACGCGCTGCGGGACGCGGTCCGCACCGGCCGCCTCGCGCCCGGCACCCGGCTGCCCTCGTCCCGCTCCCTCGCCGCCGACCTCGGCATCGCCCGCAACACCGTCGCCGAGGCCTACGCCGACCTGGTGGCGGAGGGCTGGCTGACCGCCCGGCAGGGCTCGGGCACCCGGGTGGCGGACCGGGCCGCCGCGGTCCCGCCGTCCGGCACGCCCGGCGCACCCCGCCGCCGGGAGCCCGACGGCCCGGCCCACAGCCTCGTCCCGGGCTCCCCGGACCTCGCGGCCTTCCCGCGCACCGAGTGGCTCAGGGCCGCCCGCCGCGCCCTGGCCGACGCGCCCTTCCACGCCCTCGGCTACGGCGACCCGCGCGGCCGGCCCGAACTGCGCACCGCCCTCGCCGGTTACCTCGCCCGCGCGCGGGGCGTGCGCGCCGACCCGGAGAACCTGGTGATCACCGCGGGCTTCTCGCACGCCCTGGGCATCCTCGGCACCGTGCTGCGGGCGCGCGGGGCGCGGACGGTGGCGGTGGAGTCGTACGGGCTCCCGCCCGCCTGGGAGCTGCTGCGGGACGCGGGGCTCGCCACGCCCGCGCTGCCGTACGACGGACTCGGCACGGATCCACGCCCGTTGACCACCGAAGGGGCCGTACTCCTCACCCCCGCCCACCAGTTCCCCATGGGCACGGCGCTGCACCCCGACCGGCGGGCGGCCGTCGTGGACTGGGCCCGGCGGACCGGCGCGCTGGTCCTGGAGGACGACTACGACGGCGAGTTCCGCTACGACCGCCAGCCCGTCGGCGCGCTCCAGGGCCTCGACCCCGACCGGGTCGTCCACCTCGGCACCGCCAGCAAGTCCCTCGCGCCCGGGCTGCGGCTCGGCTGGATGGTGCTGCCGCCGTCCCTGGCGCAGGAGGCGGTCCGCGCCAAGGGCCGTTTCGACACCGTGGGCGTGCTGGAGCAGCTGACCCTGGCCGAGTTCCTGACCTCCGGCGCGTACGACCGGCACGTCCGCTCCTCCCGGCTGCGCTACCGGCGCCGCCGGGACGCCCTCGCAGCGGCCGTCGCGGGCCGGGCACCCGGCGTCCGGGTCACCGGGATCGCCGCCGGCCTCCACGCGGGGCTGCGGCTCCCGCCCGGCTCCGAGCGGTCCGTGGTCCAGGCCGCAGCCTGGCAGGGCCTCGCCCTGCACGGCCTGTCCTTCCACCGCCACCCCGAGGCCCTCACCACCCCCCTGGACGCCTTGGTCGTCGGCTACGCCACCCCACCGGACAGCGCCTGGCCGGCCACCCTGGAGGCACTGTGCCGGGTACTGCCGGAGATGGCGGTCACTGAGCGGGGGCGCCGGGTACGGCCTTGAGAGGCGGTCACTGACCGGGGTGCCGGGTACAGCCGTAAGACGCGGCCACTGAGCAGGGGCGCGGGGAACAGCGCGATCGGCCAGGCACATGCCGCGGCCGCTGATCATCGGAAGCCGCCTCCTGCCAGGCGCGCGCCCTGGCAGGAGTGCCGGGTACTGCCGCAGAGGGCGGTCACTGAATAGGGGCGCGGGGAACTGCGCGCCCGGCCAGGCACACGCCGCGGCCGCCGGATGGCCGAAGCCCCCTCCTGCCAGGTGCCGTCGGGTACTTGCGCAGGGGGCGGTGACTGAACTACGCGACCGGCCAAACCGCCGGACGGCGTCACGCGTCCGCTTGAACCCCCGGCGACTCCGCCGGCGCCTCGCCGAAGCGGGCCAGGGCCAGGGCGCCCGCCACCGCCACCGCGAAGCCGAGCACGGCCAGCCAGGCCAGGCCCTCGCGGGTGCGGTCGCCGAGCCAGATCACGCCCACCGCCGCGGGGCCGATCGTCTCGCCGATCACCAGCCCGGCCGTCGCCGTCGTCACCGAACCGCGCTGCAGGGCGGAGGTCAGCAGTATGAAGGCGGCGCCGCCGCCGATCAGCAGCGCGTAGGTCGCCGGGTTCGTGAGCAGCGCGGCCGGCGCCAGGTCGTCGATCAGCCGGACCGACACCTCCACCACCCCGAACCCGAAACCGGCCCCCAGACCCAGCACGAGCGCCCGCCCCCGCCCGGTGAGCCGTCCACCCGCGAACGCGAGCAGCAGCATCCCGACCGCCACCGCGAGCATCACGTACCGCAGCGTGTCCGACCCGCCCTCGCCGCCCTCCGGCCCGGACGCCAGCCCCAGCATCGCGAGCCCGGCGCACACCACGGCCACCGCGCCCCACTCCGTGCCGCTCAGCCGCACCCGCAGCAGGCGCGCCGCGACCACCGCCGTCACCGCCAGGCTCGACGCCAGGGCGGCGCCGACCGCGTAGATCGGAAGGGAGCGCAGCGCCGCGATCTGGAACAGGAAGCCCAGACCGTCCAGCGCCAGCCCGACGATGTACCGCCACTGCCGCAGGGCCCGCAGCAGCAGCGCCGCCTCGCCGCCCTCGCCCGTCCCCGCCTCCCGCGCCGCGATCGCCTGCAACACCGTCGCGGTGCCGAAGCAGACCGCCGCGCCCAGGGCGCACACCATTCCAAAGAGCACGAAGTGACTCTAGGGGAGGCCCGATCCGGCCACCCAGGGTGGTCCGCGCTCGCACCGTCTCTCCAGGTCGAACGCCGAGACCGGGCCGCTCACGGCGGGTAACACCAACATGGCCGAAACCCGACGGCGCCTGCGCTCCGGCACGGCCGCCAACCCCCTGCTCGGCCGCCAGGGCGAGGGCGTCACCGTGCACGAGCCCGGCGGCCCGGCCGCACCGCCGCGAGGAGCCCCGCTGCCACGTCCTCTGGGCCCCGACGACCGCTAGACCCCGAGGACCGCCCTGAGCTGCGCGAGCCCCCAGTCCAGGTCCGCCTCGGAGATGACCAGCGGCGGCGCGATCCGGACGGTGACGCCGTGGGTGTCCTTCACCAGCACGCCCCGGTCCATCAGCCGCTCCGACACCTCCCGCGCGGTGCCGACCGACCGGGCGATGTCCACCCCTGCCCACAGCCCGCGCCCCCGCACCGCCGTCACCGCGCCCGTGCCGAGCAGCGCCCGCAGCTCGCCGTGCAGCCGCTCGCCCAGCTCCGCCGCCCGCGCCTGGAACTCGCCCGTCCGCAGCAGCGCCAGCACCTCCAGCGCGACCGCGCAGGCCAGCGGGTTCCCGCCGAACGTCGACCCGTGCTCGCCCGGCCGGAAGACCCCGAGCACCTCCGCGCTCGACACCACCGCCGACACCGGCACGATGCCGCCGCCCAGCGCCTTGCCCAGCAAGTACACGTCCGGCACCACCCCCTCGTGCTCGCACGCGAAGGTCCGCCCGGTCCGGCCGAGCCCCGACTGGATCTCGTCGGCGACGAAGAGCACGTTCCGCTCGCGCGTCAGCTCCCGCACCCCCGGCAGATAGCCGGCCGGCGGCACGATCACCCCGGACTCGCCCTGGATCGGCTCCAGCAGCACCGCGACCGTGTTCTCCGTCAGCGCGGCCCGCATCGCCGTCAGGTCCCCGTACGGCACGATCTCGAAGCCGGGCGTGTACGGCCCGAAGTCCGCCCGGGTCTCCGCGTCGGTGGAGAAGCTGACGATCGTCGTCGTACGCCCGTGGAAGTTGCCGCCCGCGACGACGATCTTCGCCATCTCCCCGGGCACCCCCTTCACCCGGTAGCCCCACTTCCGCGCCGTCTTCACCGCGGTCTCCACCGCCTCCGCGCCGGTGTTCACCGGCAGCACCATCTCCATCCCGCACAGCTCGGCCAGCTGGGTGCAGAAGTCGGCGAACCGGTCGTGGTGGAAGGCGCGGGAGGTCAGCGTGACCCGCTCCAGCTGGGCCTTGGCCGCCTCGATCAGGCGCCGGTTGCGGTGCCCGAAGTTCAGCGCCGAGTAGCCGGCCAGCAGATCCAGATAGCGGCGCCCGGCCACATCCGTCATCCACGCCCCGTCGGCCGAGGCCACGACGACCGGCAGCGGACGGTAGGTGGGCGCGCTGTGCGCTTCTTCGGCGGCGATGAGCCTGTCGGCGGTGGTCACGGCCTCTCCCGGATGCGACGGGGACACGATGGGGACACGAAGGTGACCCCCTTCCTACCGCCGCTCGCATGGTGGACGCGGGATCTCACTCGTCCGGCGTGGCCGGTAGGCTGATCAGCGGGCCGTGACTGGCGCGCTGGGATGGGACGGACCATCGGGGAGCGGTCCCGACGGGAAACAGTGCCGTGCGCCTGGGCCGAACGTGAACGCTGTACGCACGCCGTCCGGAGGTCCCCATGCCAGAGCAGCAGCCCCTCTCCACAGAGTCCACCGCCTTCCGCGCCGCTCTCGACGTGATCCGCGCCGTCGAGCCGCGCGTCGCCGACGCGATCGGCCAGGAGGTCGCCGACCAGCGCGAGATGCTCAAGCTGATCGCCTCGGAGAACTACGCCTCGCCGGCCACGCTCCTCACGATGGGCAACTGGTTCAGCGACAAGTACGCCGAGGGCACCGTCGGCCGCCGCTTCTACGCCGGCTGCCGCAACGTCGACACCGTCGAGGCCCTCGCCGCCGAGCACGCCCGTGAACTCTTCGGCGCCCGGCACGCCTACGTCCAGCCGCACTCCGGCATCGACGCCAACCTCGTCGCCTTCTGGGCCGTCCTCGCCGACCGGGTCGAGGCGCCCTTCCTGGAGAAGGCCGGCGCCCGCCAGGTCAACGACCTGACCGAGGCCGACTGGGCGGAGCTGCGCCAGGCGTTCGGCAACCAGCGCATGCTGGGCATGTCCCTGGACGCCGGCGGTCACCTCACCCACGGCTTCCGCCCGAACATCTCCGGCAAGATGTTCGACCAGCGTTCCTACGGCACCGACCCGACGACCGGCCTCATCGACTACGAGGCGCTGCGCGCCCAGGCCCGCGAGTTCAAGCCGCTGATCATCGTCGCGGGCTACTCGGCGTACCCCCGTCTGGTGAACTTCCGGATCATGCGCGAGATCGCCGACGAGGTCGGCGCGACCCTCATGGTCGACATGGCCCACTTCGCGGGCCTCGTCGCCGGCAAGGTCCTCACCGGCGACTTCGACCCGGTCCCGCACGCCCAGATCGTCACCACCACCACCCACAAGTCGCTGCGCGGCCCGCGCGGCGGCATGGTCCTGTGCGACGACTCGCTCAAGGACCAGGTGGACCGCGGCTGCCCGATGGTCCTCGGCGGCCCGCTGCCGCACGTCATGGCCGCCAAGGCGGTCGCCCTGGCCGAGGCCCGGCAGCCCGCCTTCCAGGACTACGCGCAGCGCATCGTCGACAACTCCCGCGCGCTCGCCGAGGGCCTGACGCGCCGCGGCGCCACCCTGGTGACCGGCGGCACGGACAACCACCTCAACCTGATCGACGTCGCCACCTCCTACGGCCTCACCGGCCGCCAGGCCGAGGCCGCCCTGCTCGACTCGGGCATCGTCACCAACCGCAACGCCATCCCGGCCGACCCCAATGGCGCCTGGTACACCTCGGGCATCCGCGTCGGCACCCCCGCGCTGACCACCCGCGGCCTGGGCACGGCGGAGATGGACGAGGTGGCGGCCCTGATCGACCGGGTCCTGACGACCACGGAGGCGGGCACCACCAAGTCGGGCGCGCCCTCCAAGGCGGCCCACGTGCTGGACGAGAAGGTGGCGCGGGAGATCGCCCAGCGGGCCACCGACCTGGTGGCGGGCTTCCCCCTCTACCCCGAGGTCGACCTGGGCTGAACCCGGTCCCGGGCGCGGGGTCGTATCGGTGTCCCACCACTCTCCCAACCTGAGAGAATGGTGAGCATGGCCACTGACCGACCCCGCGTGCTCTCCGGAATCCAGCCCACCGCCGGTTCGTTCCACCTCGGCAACTACCTCGGTGCCGTCCGCCAGTGGGTGGCCCTGCAGGAGTCTCACGACGCGTTCTACATGGTCGTCGACCTGCACGCGATCACGGTCCCGCAGGACCCGCAGGAGCTGCGGGCCAACACCCGCCTGGCCACCGCCCAGCTCCTCGCGGCCGGTCTGGACCCGGACCGCTGCACCCTCTTCGTGCAGAGTCACGTCCCCGAGCACGCCCAGCTCGCCTGGGTGATGAACTGCCTCACCGGCTTCGGCGAGGCCAGCCGCATGACCCAGTTCAAGGACAAGTCCGCCAGGCAGGGCGCGGACCGGGCCTCCGTCGGCCTGTTCACGTACCCGATACTGCAGGTCGCCGACATCCTGCTGTACCAGGCGAACGAGGTGCCGGTGGGCGAGGACCAGCGCCAGCACATCGAGCTGACCCGGGACCTGGCCGAGCGGTTCAACGGGCGCTTCGGGCAGACGTTCACGATCCCGTCGCCGTACATCCTCAAGGAGACGGCGAAGATCTACGACCTCCAGGACCCGTCGATCAAGATGAGCAAGTCGGCGTCCACGCCGAAGGGCCTGATCAACCTGCTCGACGAGCCGAAGGCCACCGCCAAGAAGGTCAAGAGCGCCGTCACCGACACCGACACCGTGATCCGCTACGACGCGCAGGACAAGCCCGGCGTGTCGAACCTCCTCACCATCTACTCCACGCTCACCGGCAGGTCGATCGCCGAGCTGGAGCGGGACTACGAGGGCAAGATGTACGGCGCCCTCAAGACCGATCTCGCCGAGGTCATGGTGGAGTTCGTGACGCCGTTCCGGGAGCGCACGCAGCAGTACCTGGACGACTCCGAGACGCTCGACTCGATCCTCGCCAAGGGCGCGGAGAAGGCGCGCGCGGTCGCCGCGGAGACGCTCGCCCAGGCGTACGAGCGCGTCGGTTTCCTGCCGGCGAAGCACTGAGGAGCACGGACGGGCGCTGAGGCGCACGACCGTTCACACGTCCGGGTGGGCAGAGCGCTGCACATCACTTCCGCTGCGCCTGCCCACAGGACATCCGTGGCCGTACAGTCGATATCCGACGGCCCCGACGAGACGGCCGAGAAGACGACAGACGCGACGACAGGAGACGACGTGGGGATCGTAACGATCGGCGTGTCGATCGCGGTCCCGGAGCCTCACGGCAGCCTGCTCCAGGAGCGGCGCGCGGGCTTCGGCGACGCCGCGGCTCACGGCATCCCCACGCACGTCACCCTGCTGCCGCCGACCGAGGTGGACGAGACCGCGCTGACGGCCGTCGAGGCGCACCTCAGCAGCATCGCCGCGGCCGGCCGGCCCTTCCCGATGCGGCTCTTCGGCACGGGCACCTTCCGGCCCCTGTCCCCGGTGGTCTACGTCCGCATCGTCCAGGGCGCGGACGACTGCACCCGGCTCCAGCAGCGGGTCCGGGACGCCTCCGGGCCGGTGGCGCGCGAGCTGCAGTTCCCGTACCACCCGCATGTCACCGTGGCGCACGGCATCGAGGACACGGCGATGGACCGCGCCTTCGAGGAACTGGCCGGCTTCGACGCCGAGTGGCCGTGCACCGGGTTCGCGCTCTACGAGCAGGGCCCGGACGCGGTGTGGCGCAAGCTGCGCGAGTACACGTTCGGGGGATCCGTGGTGCCGCCGCAGGCGCTCCGCGGGGTCGGCCGCAGCACGGTCTCGTAGCGCCGGAGCGCTACAGCGGGAAGCGCCGGAACAGTGCCCGCGGTGTGTGCCGCAGCACGGCCATCACCAGCCGGAGCGCTCCCGGCACCCACACCACCTCCGAGCGTCTGCGCAGGCCCAGTTCGATCGCCGTGGCCACCGCCTCCGGGGTCGTCGTGAGGGGCCCCTCCGCCCGGACGGGTCCGGGGCGTACGACCATCACGCGCACGCCGGTGCCGTGGAGGGCGTCGCCGAGGCCCTGCGCGAAGGCGTCGAGGCCGGCCTTGCTGGAGCCGTAGATGAAGTCGGCGCGGCGGGCGCGCTCGCCGGCGACGGCGGACAGGACCACCAGGGAGCCGTGGCCCTGGGTCTGCAGGGCGCGGCCGGCGACCAGACCCGTGGAGACGGCCCCCGTGTAGTTGGTCTGGGCGACCCGCACGGCGCGCAGGGGCTCGCGTTCGTCGTGGGCCTGGTCGCCGAGGACTCCGAAGGCGAGCAGCACCGTGTCGACGCGGCCCTCGGCGAACACCTTGCCGAGGACGCTCTCGTGGGATTCGGGGTCGAGGGCGTCGAAGCCGACCGTGCGGACGTCCGCGCCGAGGGCGCGCAGGCCCCCGGCGGCCTCGTCCAGGGCGGGCGAGGGACGGCCGGCCAGCCACACCGTGCGGACCCGGCGGGCGATCAGCCGGCGGGCGGTGGCGAGCGCGATCTCGG
Source organism: Streptomyces sp. NPDC004561 (assembly GCF_053602155.1). Classification (NCBI taxonomy): domain Bacteria; kingdom Bacillati; phylum Actinomycetota; class Actinomycetes; order Kitasatosporales; family Streptomycetaceae; genus Streptomyces; species Streptomyces sp. NPDC004561. Next base: position 16,326 of record NZ_JBSGDB010000023.1, on the reverse strand, counting down.
ACGTGCCGCCGAGGACGAGCAGGGACTGGGGGAGGCCGGAGGCGTCCTTCACAGGCATGCAGGTGACCGTATCGCCCGTATATGCGCTATTGGTCGTGAAACGTCACCTGGTTCGCGGAAACGTCACCCGAAGGCGGGACTCACCAGGCCGCCGTCGCGGGGTTCCGGGGTACCCGCACATGGGACTTCCGGGGCGAGGGCAGGGACGGATCATGGACTGGCTGAAGACGCTGCCCGGCATCGGGCCGATCGTGACCCGGCTGATGACGACTCACGCGTGGCGGTCGTACGAGCGGCTGGACCGGGTGAAGTGGGCCCGGCTGGCCGCGGCGATGACCTTCGTCAGCTTCGTGGCGCTGTTCCCGCTGCTGACGGTGTCCGCCGCCGTCACCGCGGCCACCCTCAGCACGGCCCAGCAGAAGAACGTCGAGCACAAGATCTCCGAGCAGTTCCCCGGCGTCGTCTCCAGCCAGCTCGACCTCACCTCCCTGGTCCAGAACGCCGGCACCGTCGGCGTCATCGCGGGCGCCGCGCTGCTGCTCACGGGCATCGGCTGGGTCGGCCAGGTGCGGGACTGCCTGCGTGCCGTCTGGGAACTGCCCGACCAGGAGCAGAACCCGCTGCTGGCCAAGGTCAAGGACGCCGGCATCCTGATCGGCTTCGGTGGCGCCCTGCTGCTCACGCTCGCCGCGTCCACGCTCGCCTCGGCCGCCGTCGGCAAGGTGTCCGAGCAGCTCGGCCTCGCCCAACACGGCTGGGGCACCGCGCTGTTGAGGGTCGCCGCGTTCGCCGTCGCGGTGCTCGCCGACTTCCTCGTCCTGCTCTACGTCCTGACCCTGCTGCCCGGGGTGGAGCCGCCGCGCCGCCGCCTGCTGGTGGCCGCGCTGCTCGGCGCGATCGGCTTCGAACTGCTCAAGCTGCTGCTCAGCGGCTACATCCAGGGCGTCGCCGCGAAGAGCATGTACGGCGCGTTCGGCGTCCCCGTGGCGCTGCTGCTGTGGATCAACTTCACCGCGAAACTCGTCCTTTACTGCGCCGCCTGGACGGCGACGCGGAGCAAGGAGCGCGCCCTCACGACCGCGGCCGACGACGCATCAGATCCGGCAGCGGCCACCGGCGGTTGATCAGGAACACCCCGCCCGCGAGCAGCACCAGCAGCCCGCCCACGACGGCCAGGGCGGTGCCCATGCCGCCGGACCCGGACCCGGCGGCGGCGCTCGCCACCGGCTTCGAGCCGGAGCCGCCGGTGACCGAACCCGCCTGTGCCGGGGCGGCGCTGGGCGCGCCGGAGGCGGACGCGGCGTTCTTCGGCGCCACCAGCTCGCCCACCGGGCCGACCTTGCCGGCCGCCTGGAAGCCCCAGTCCAGCAGCTTCGCGGCCTCCCGGTAGACCTCGTTGTGCTCGTGCTTCTGCGGATTCATCACGGTGACCAGCAGCACCTTGCCGTTCCGCTCGGCGACCCCGGTGAAGGTGGCGCCCGCGTTGGTGGTGTTGCCGTTCTTCACGCCCGCGATGCCCTGGTAGACGGGGACGTCGCTGTCACCGCTCAGCAGCCGGTTGGTGTTCTGGATCTCACCGGTCTCGAACCTGGCCCGCACGGTCGAGCAGTAGTCGCGGAAGTCCTTCTTCTGCAGCCCGGACCTGGCGAACAGCGTCAGGTCGTACGCCGACGACAACTGGCCCGGCTCGTCGTAGCCGTCGGGGCTGACGATGTGCGTGTCCATGGCCCGCAGTTCGTCGGCGTGGTCCTGCATGTCCCTGACGGTCTGGTCGACCCCGCCGTTCATGTGCGCCAGTACGTGCACGGCGTCGTTGCCCGAGCGCAGGAACACCCCGAGCCACAGGTCGTGGACGGAGTAGCTGTGGCCCTGCCTTATCCCGACGATGCTGGAGCCGGAGCCCATGCCCGCGAGGTCCGCCGGCACCACCGTGTGCTCCATCGTCGCCGGGAAACGGGGCAGCACGGTGTCCGCGAACAGCATCTTCAGGGTGCTCGCCGGGGGCAGCCGCCAGTGCGCGTTGTGCGCCGCCAGCACCTCGCCCGACTCGGCGTCGGAGACGATCCAGGAGCGTGCGGTGAGGTCCTTCGGCAGCACCGGGACACCGGGAGCGAGGTTCACCTGCGTGCCGGGCTGTCCGAGCCGGGTGCCGCCCACGGTGGACATCACGGCAGGGGGAGTGGCCGGCGGGCTCGTCCTGGGGGTGGGGGCGGCGAGGGCGGCGGGCGCGGACACGGACAGGGACAGCAGAGTGGCGGAAGTGACCAGCAGTGATCGCCGACCGGTCTTCTTGGGTGCGGGCACGGTCGAGAACGTACCTGCCGAGGGCTGTGAAGTCCCGCGTCCCGCCCCACCCCCGACACGGAACCGGACAGGCGGCGGCGATACTGGTGCCATGAAGCTCAGCCGCCCGGTGTCCTGGTTCCTGCTCGCCTTCGGGGTGTGGAGCTGGTTCATCTGGATCACTTTCGTCAAGAACCTGGTCAAGGACGGCAGCGGTCTCGCCTTCCACGACGGTCACCCGACCGCGTACTTCTGGGTCCACCTGCTGCTGGCGATCGTCTCCTTCGTATTGGGGACGGTCATCGGGGTCATCGGGTTGCGCGGAGTGCGCGCACTGCGCCGGACGTCATAGCGGAGGGCCGGTCGGGGTGGTCATCGTCCTCGCGTTCGTCGCCCTGGCCGTCGTGGCGGCCCTGCACCGGTACGTGTGGCGGCGCCTGGTCCGGGACACCACCCGCGCCCGGAGCGGGGCCCGCCGGGCAGGCACGGCGGTGTTCGTCGTCGGCCCGGTCCTGATGGCCGCCGAGCGCTCCGGCGCCCCCTTCTGGCTCCAGCGCACCCTGGCCTGGCCCGGCTACCTCTGGATGGCCCTCGCCCTGTACCTGCTCCTGGCGGCCCTGGCGACAGAAGCGGTACGCCCACTCCTGCACCACGCCCTACGCCCCCGCCCCCCACGGACGCCCCCTCAGAAGCCGTCGAAGCAGCCCGCGCCGGAGCAGACGGCCCCCGCCGCGCCCACCGGGAGACCGCCGGAGCCGCCCGCCCCCGCCGCGTCCGAGTCGCCCGAGTCCGAGCCTCCGGCCGCCGCCGCATCGCAGCCCGCTGTCTCCGCGCCCGAGCCCGCCAACCCCGGGTGGAGGGCGCCGGAGCGGCCCGCCCCCGCCGCGTCCGAGCCCACCTCATTCGAGCCCATCTCGTCCGAGCCCGCCGAATTGGCCGGTCGGCCCGGGGTGGAGGCCGTTTTCAGTCGGCGGCTGTTCGTTTCGCGGGTCGTCGGTGGGGTGGCGGCCGGTGCGGCCGTGGGGTTCGGGACCTACGGCGTGCTGCGTGGTCCGCGGGTGAAGCGGGTCACCGTGCCGCTGGCCAAACTGCCGCGCGCGGCACACGGTTTCCGGATCGCGGTCGTCAGCGACATCCACCTGGGCCCGATCCTCGGCCGGAGCTTCGCGCAGCGGGTCGTCGACACCGTCAACTCCACCCAGCCCGACCTGATCGCGGTCGTCGGCGACCTGGTGGACGGCAGCGTCAAGGACCTGGGTCCGGCCGCGGCCCCCCTCGCCCAGCTCAGCGCCCGGCGCGGCGCGTACTTCGTCACCGGCAACCACGAGTACTTCTCCGGCGCCGAGCAGTGGGTCGAGGAGGTGCGCACCCTGCCTGCACCCGCTGGAGAACGCCCGCACCGAGCTGCCGTACTTCGATCTGGCCGGGGTCAACGACCTGCAGGGCGAGAGCGAGGGACAGGGCCCGGACTTCGGCAGGGCGCTCGGCGACCGGGACACCGCACGCGCGTGCGTGCTGCTCGCCCACCAGCCGGTGCAGATCCACCAGTCCGTCCGGTACGGCGTCGACCTCCAGCTCTCCGGTCACACCCACGGCGGCCAGCTCTGGCCCGGCAACCTCGTCGCGGCCGCCTTCAACCCGACCGTCGCCGGTCTCGACCGCTACGGCGACACGCAGTTGTACGTCACCCGGGGCGCGGGCGCCTGGGGCCCGCCCACGCGTGTAGGGGCGCCGTCGGACGTCACGGTGATCGAACTGGCCGCCGCACGCGCCTGACCGGGACCGCTCCCACACTTGTGGAGAAGCTGTGAAACCCGGAGGAAACAACGCCTCGGTAAGTTCTTCCACATCTGGTCAGAAAGCCCTTCCCCCAGGTGAAACCCGTGTGATTAGGTGAGCCGCGCCACTTAGGGGAGTGGCGGATTCGTGCTGGGCCAGGGGTAGGGCCTTCACAGGCCTGGGGAGGGCACCACCATGCGATCTGTTCGCATGCGGATTCTCATGACACTGCTCGTACTGGCGGTCGTGGGAGTCGGCGGCTGGCAGCTGCTGCCGTCGCAGGAGAACAAGAACAAGACCATCACCGTCGGGACGACGGACGCGGTCACCGCGGTCGACCCGGCCGGCGCCTACGACGCCGGTTCCTGGGCCCTGTTCAGCAATGTCTTCCAGACCCTGCTGACCTTCGAGCCGGACGGGGTCGAACCGGTCCCGGACGCGGCGCAGCACTGTGGGTTCCAGGGCAGCGGCCTGAAGACGTACCAGTGCACGCTGCGCGACGGGATCACCTTCCCGAGCGGGCGCACCATGACCGCGGAGGACGTCAAGTACTCCTTCGACCGGGTCAAGAAGATCAACTCCGACGTCGGCCCGGCGTCCCTGCTCTCCACGCTCGCCTCGGTCACCGCCGACAGCGCGCGGACGGTCACGTTCCACCTGTCGTCCCCGGACGCCACCTTCCCGCTGAAGGTCGCCACCGGCGCCGGCTCGATCGTGGACAAGGACAGGTACCCGGCCCGCGCGCTGCGCACCGGCTCGGCGGTCGACGGCACCGGTCCGTACACGCTGACCTCGTACACCAAGAACAAGCAGGCCGACCTCGCGCCGAACGCCCACTACAAGGGCTACCTCAGCGGCACCGGCCGCCCGATCGAGCTGCGCTACTACGCCGACTCGGACAAGCTCGACAGCGCCTGGAAGGCCAAGCGGATCGACGTCGCGTCGCGGACGCTGCCGCCGGGCACGCTGTCCCGGCTGAACCCGAGCGACCCGAACAACCGGGTCTCGGTGTCCGACAGCTCCGAGACCCGCAACCTGTACCTCAACACCCGCGCGAACTCCCCACTGCACGACGTGCGGGTGCGCCGGGCCATGGCCTGGCTGGTCAACCGCGAGAAGCTGGCCGCCACGGTGTACCAGGGCACGGTCGACCCGCTGTACTCGCTGATCCCGGCCGGCATCACCGGCCACACCACGTCCTTCTTCGACGACTACTCCACGCAGAACGTGACGAAGGCGCGCCGACTGCTCACCGAGGCCGGAGTGAGCCTGCCGGTGCGCTTCACCTTCGGCTACGGCAAGGGCCGGGGCGCGGGCGAGCAGGAGGCCGCGGCGCTGAAGCGGCAGTTGGAGGCCAGCGGCCTGTTCCAGGTGGACGTCCAGGGCTACGAGTGGACCGACTTCCAGAAGCGCTGGGCCGCCGGGAAGATGGACGCGTGGGCGGTCGGCTGGGTGGCCGACTACCCCGACGCGGACACCTTCGGCGCCCCGCTCGTCGGCACCGGCTCCACGATGAGCACCGGGTACAGCAACAAGCTCGTGGACCAGCTCATCCTGCACAGCCAGCAGTTCGCCGACCGCAGCCGTGCCGCGAACGACTTCCGGGACATCCAGGCGGACGTGGCCACCGACGTGCCGCTGATCCCGCTGTGGCAGGCCAAGGAGTACGTGGTCACCACCGAGGACGTGGGCGGCGGCCAGTACCTGGACGACGGCACGGGCGTGTTCCGCCTGTGGCGGCTGACCTGGATCTGATCAGCCGGTCCGCTGCCCGTCGCGTCCCCTGGCCCCCGGGTCCGGCAGCACCCTCGTCATGCCCGGCAGGAAGTCCGTGAACAGCTCGTGGATCTCCAGGACCAGGGGGCGCAGCACCCGGAAGCGGGCCAGGGCGACCCCGCGGGCGGTGAGGCGGGCGCCGCGCCGGGCCAGCCGGTAGCTGCGCTCGCGGTCCTCGGTACGGTCGAAGACCCAGTACAGGACCAGGCCCATCTGGGACAGCCACATCAACTCAGGGAGGATCTCCCGGAGTTCGGGCGCGACCTTGGACTTCGAGCCGGCCAGGACCTCCCGGTGCACGCTGATCGCCTGCTCGCGGGCGTGCTCGCTCTCCGGGGAGAAGGGGCTGAGCGGGCTGTCGGGGTCGGCGGCGTTCTTGAAGAACTGCACCGCGAACTCGTGGTACGGCCGGGCGATGTCCAGCCATGCGGTGAGCACGCCCGCGAGCCGCGCCTCCAGGTCGGTCTCCCGGTCCAGGATCTCCCGGACCGCCTGCTGGTGCTCGGCGGCGATCCGGTCGTAGAAGCCCTGGATCAGGTGCTCCTTGCCCTCGAAGTAGTAGTACGCGTTGCCGACGGAGACCCCGGCCTCCTGGGCGATGGCCCGCATGGTCGTCTTGTCGTACCCGCGCTCCTGGAACAGCCGCATCGCGGTCTCCAGGATCAGCGCGCGGGTCTGCTCGGACTTGCTGCTGTGGGGGCCGGCCGCCTCGGGACCGTCGTTCTTCGCGGGCACGGTAGAAGAGCCTAACGAGTGCCGCGGGCACCGCCCGAACGGGCCGTCTCAGCCCCTGCGGGCCAGCTCCGGGCGCTTGGTGTAGTCCGTGAGACCGATGACGTTGCCCCACGGGTCGGCGATCTCCACCGTCCAGCCGGTGGCCCCCCGGAACACCTCGTCCAGGGCCTGGATGCCGGCGGCGGCGAGCCTGCGTGCCGCTTCCCGCGCGTCCGGCACCTCCAGCCAGACCCGCGGCGAGGGCCAGGGCGGGGTCCGGCGGCCCAGTTCCGGCTCCGCCCGCAGCAGGATCCCGGGCGTCTCGCCCCCGACCTTCAGCAGTGCGATGCCGGCCTCGTCGAGGCGGAACCCCACGGTGAACCCGGCCCGCTCGTAGAAGCCGGTCGCCTCCGCGAGGTCGCCGACGGGCAGCAGTACGTTGTCGAAGCCGAGCAGCTCGTACGACTCTTTGTCTGACATGTCGTCAGATTAGAGCCGAGGGCGGCGGAACTCCGTCAAAAACGCCCGAGGGCCCTGCTTCCGGAGGATCGGAAGACAGGGCCCTCGGGCGTGATCGGGAAGATCAGTAGCGGCGCGTGATCAGCGCGCGCTTCACTTCCTGGATCGCCTTGGTGACCTCGATACCGCGCGGGCAGGCGTCCGTGCAGTTGAAGGTCGTGCGGCAGCGCCACACGCCGTCGCGGTCGTTCAGGATCTCCAGGCGCTGCTCGCCCGCCTCGTCACGGCTGTCGAAGATGAAGCGGTGGGCGTTCACGATCGCGGCCGGACCGAAGTACTGGCCGTCGTTCCAGAACACCGGGCAGGAGGAGGTGCAGGCCGCGCAGAGGATGCACTTCGTCGTGTCGTCGAAGCGCGCGCGGTCCTCGGCGGACTGCAGCCGCTCGCGGGTCGGCTCGTTCGTCTCCTTGGTGATCAGGAACGGCATGACGTCCCGGTACGCCTGGAAGAACGGCTCCATGTCCACGACCAGGTCCTTCAGGACCGTCAGGCCCTTGATGGGCTCGACCGTGATCGGCTTCTCGGGGTTGATGTCCTTGATCAGGGTCTTGCAGGCAAGACGGTTCTTGCCGTTGATCCGCATCGCGTCCGAGCCGCAGATGCCGTGCGCGCACGAGCGGCGGAAGGTGAGGGTGCCGTCGACGTCCCACTTGATCTTGTGGAGGCCGTCGAGGACACGCTCCTTCGGGTCGATCTCCAGCTGGAAGTCTTCCCAGGTCGCCTCGGCCGAGACCTCCGGGTTGAACCGGCGGATCCGGAAGGTGACCGTGATGTAGGGGGAGTCGGCGAAGCCGGGCTCGGGCTGGCCGGCCGCGTCCGCCTTGTCCAGAACAGGGGTACCCATCAGTACTTACGCTCCATCGGCTGGTAGCGGGTCTGGACGACCGGCTTGTAGTCGAGACGGACGGTTTCCGAGCCGTCGGCGCCGACCTCGCGGTACGCCATGGTGTGGCGCATGAAGTTGACGTCGTCGCGGTTCGGGTAGTCCTCGCGGTAGTGGCCACCGCGGGACTCCTTGCGGGCCAGCGCCGAGACGGCCATGACCTCGGCCAGCTCCAGCAGGTTGCCCAACTCGATGGCCTCCAGCAGGTCCGTGTTGAACCGCTTGCCCTTGTCCTGGATCGCCACGTTCTTGTAGCGCTCGCGCAGCTCGGCGATCTTCTCGACGGCCGTCTTGATCGTCTGCTCGGTGCGGAACACCATGACGTTCGCGTCCATGGTCTCCTGCAGCTCACGACGGAGCGTGGCCACCCGCTCGTTGCCGGTGGAGTTGCGCAGCCGCTCGATCTGCTCGACGACGAAGGTCTCCGGGTTCTCCGGCAGCTCGACGAATTCCGCCGTGTGGGAGTAGTCGGCGGCGGCGATGCCGGCCCGGCGGCCGAAGACGTTGATGTCCAGCAGCGAGTTGGTGCCGAGGCGGTTGGCGCCGTGCACGGAGACACAGGCGACCTCGCCGGCCGCGTACAGACCCGGGACGACGGTGGTGTTGTCCGACAGGACCTCACCCTCGACGTTGGTCGGGATGCCGCCCATCGCGTAGTGCGCGGTCGGCTGGATCGGGATCGGGTCCGTGTAGGGCTCGATACCGAGGTAGGTGCGCGCGAACTCGGTGATGTCCGGGAGCTTGGCGTCCAGCTGCTCCGGCGGGAGGTGCGTCAGGTCCAGGTAGACGTGGTCGCCCTCGGGACCGCAGCCGCGGCCCTCGCGGATCTCCGTGTAGATGGAGCGGGACACGACGTCACGCGACGCCAGGTCCTTCATGACGGGAGCGTACTTCTCCATGAAGCGCTCGCCGTCCTTGTTGCGCAGGATGCCGCCCTCACCGCGGGCGCCCTCGGTGAGCAGGATGCCCATGCGCCAGATGCCGGTCGGGTGGAACTGGAAGAACTCCATGTCCTCCAGCGGCAGGCCCCGGCGGTAGACGGCGGCCTGGCCGTCACCGGTAAGCGTGTGGGCGTTCGACGTCACCTTGAAGAACTTGCCGGTGCCGCCGGAGGCGTAGATCACGGCCTTCGCCTGGAAGATGTGGATCTCGCCGGTCGCCAGCTCGTACGCCACCACGCCGGCCGACTTCTTGACGCCGTCGACCTCGGTGATCAGCTGGTCCAGGACGTAGAACTCGTTGAAGAACTCCACGCCCTCCTTGACGCAGTTCTGGTACAGCGTCTGGAGGATCATGTGGCCGGTGCGGTCGGCCGCGTAGCAGGACCGGCGGACCGGGGCCTCGCCGTGGTTGCGGGAGTGACCGCCGAAGCGGCGCTGGTCGATGGTGCCGTTCGGGGTCCGGTTGAACGGCAGGCCCATCTTCTCCAGGTCGAGGACGGCGTCGATGGCCTCCTTCGCCAGGATCTCGGCGGCGTCCTGGTCGACCAGGTAGTCACCGCCCTTGACCGTGTCGAAGGTGTGCCACTCCCAGTTGTCCTCCTCCACGTTCGCCAGCGCTGCGGCCATGCCGCCCTGCGCGGCGCCCGTGTGGGAGCGGGTGGGGTAGAGCTTGGTCAGCACTGCGGTGCGGCTGCGCTTCGTCGCCTCGATGGCGGCGCGCATGCCCGCGCCGCCGGCGCCGACGATGACTGTGTCGTACTTGTGGATCTTCATGATTCTCGCAGCCCCGTGCCTAGCGGATGTTCGGGTCGAAGGTGAAGATCACCAGCGTGCCCAGCAGGATGGTCCACACCGTGGCGGTGTACAGCAGGGCCTTGAGCCACATGCGGGAGGCCGGCCGCTCGGCGTAGTCGTTGATGACCGTGCGCAGGCCGTTCGCGCCGTGGAGCATCGCGAGCCACAGCATGAGCAGGTCCCAGACCTGCCACCAGGGGGACGCCCAGCGGCCCGCCACGAAGGCGAAGCCGATCTTGGACACGCCGCCGTCCAGCACGAGCTGGATCAACAGGTGGCCGATGACCAGGACGACCAGCACGATGCCGGACAGGCGCATGAACAGCCAGGCCACCAGCTCGAAGTTGCCCCGGGTCGACTTCGGGGTCTTCTTGGTGCGCATGCGCGGGGCCTCGATGAACGGGGCCGGGTTGTCTACGTCGTAACCGGCGCCCTCGACGGGGCCGACGCCGGACGCGGTGGTTTCAGTGGTGGACATCGGCGTCAGCTCCCGAACAGGACACGAACGGCGTGGCCGAGCACGGGGTAGATCGCGCCGACCATCAGGACGACCCAGACACCCATCACGGCCCAGAACATCTGCTTCTGGTAGCGCGGGCCCTTCGACCAGAAGTCGACGGCGATGACGCGCAGGCCGTTGAGCGCGTGGAAGAGGATGGCGGCGACGAGGCCGTACTCCAGCAGCGCGACGATCGGCGTCTTGTACGTGGCTACGACCTTGTCGTAGTCCTCTGGGGAGACACGCACGAGAGCGGTGTCCAGCACATGAACGAACAGGAAGAAGAAGATGAGGACGCCGGTGACTCGGTGAGCCACCCAGGACCACATTCCTTCCCGGCCGCGGTACAGCGTTCCAGCCGGCACGGAAGAACCCTCCGGGAGCGGGGACTAGGGCCGCGCCGGCTTCACTGTCGGTCGGGCCCGGCCGGGTACGGTCCACCGGCCCCCAGCATCGTAGCCATGCGCTGGGCTGTGCTTTACGGGGGGCCTACCTTGTGTGATCAAACTGGCACCGGATGGGTGAGGGGCCGGGCACCGCGAGGGGTGGCTTGTCCTGTCATTTACCGACTGCGGGTGCGTTCGGACAGGTCGCCGCCCCGCGACGGAGCCGCCTGCGGATGCGGTCCCGCGCCCCTCAGGCGGACCGTCAGCCTTCCTCGTGCCAGGCGCCGGAGCTCCTCGGCCGCTATGACCCGTTCCTCCTCCGGATCGTTCGCCAATCGTGACCGGATGCGATCGAGGATGCGGTCGATGGTCTCGTCCGGATGGGTGTCGTCCAGGCAGATGACGAACGCATGTCCGAATCGAGCCTCGTAGGCCGCGTGGGCCGCGCTCAGGGCCATGTGGGCCGCCGAGTAGGTGTCCTCCGGCAGCTCCGGCAGGCACTCGCCCGCCAGGGCCTCCGCCAGGTCCGCCGGCGACAGGTCGTACGCCGCCTCGTCCGACGCCGCCAGCAGGGCCCCCAGGTCGGGATAGGGGCGGTGGTCCGCGACCCGGCGGGACCAGCGCAGGCTGCGCAGGCAGTGCAGGAGCAGGGCGTGGGCCTCGTCGGCGGGTGCGACGTTGAAGGCGTCGAAGGGTGAGGGGAGGTAGGGAAGGCGGTGGGCGGGCAGCGTAGGTCCTCGAGTCACATGTGGTGTGGCAGGGGATGCTGTGAAAGGTGTGTCGTCAGGTTATCGAGAGTGGTCACTCTGTGTCCGCGTGATGCCCGGAATTCACCCGTACGGAAGAGTTTCGGAGCGGGCGAGTGACGGGTGGGGCGGCGATCGGCCGTAGGTTGGCCCGGTGACCCAGCACAGGCGCCGGGCATCGGCGCAGCAGGAGAAACGAAAGCGGACAGCGGTGGCCGCGGCGGTCGTCGGGACCGTCGCGCTCGGCACGGGGGTCGGTGTGTGGGCGTCGGCCGACGGGGGAGTCGCGCGGCCGGCCGCCGCCGGTTCCGGCGGGCCCGGCATGCCGAGTCCGTCGCCCAGCCGCTCGTACCCGCTGTCCCGGGCGCCGCGGACCGTACCGGCGGTACGGTCCCACACCGCGGCGCGCGGGCCCGGCTGGCGGCCGCAGAAGAGCGACCGCGTGGTGGTGAGCGATCCCAAGCTGGCCGACGAGGGGCGGCTGATCGCCGGAGAGCTGGGCATCTCCTACGGGGGGCGGAGGAACGACGCGCGGGCGGGCGACGTGCGCCTCTCGCTCGGCGGGGGCGGTAACCAGGAGTCGTACACCATGACCGTGCGCGGGGGCCGGGTCGACATCAGCGGCCCCGGCGAGGCGGGCGTCTTCTACGGCACCCGGACGCTGAAGCAGGAGGTCCACGGCGGCGGGACGGCCCCGGAGGGGGTCGTGCGCGACGAGCCGGCCAAGCCGGTGCGGGGATTCATGCTGGACATCGCGCGCAAGCCGTTCAGCGAGACCTGGATCGAGGACCGAATACGAGAGCTGGGGGACCTGAAGTACAACGAGCTGGGGCTGCACTTCTCCGACGACCAGGCCTTCCGGATCGAGTCCGGCACCCACCCGGAGATCGTCTCCGCGGACCATCTCACCAAGGCGCAGGTCAGGCGGATCGTGGACCTGGCGGACAGCCGCCACATCACCGTCGTCCCCGAGATCGACTCGCCGGGGCATCTCGGCGCGGTCCTCGCCGCCCACCCCGACCTGCAGCTGCGTGACGCGAGCGGGGTGGCGACCAAGGGCGCGATCGACATCTCCAAGCCCGCCTCCGCGAAGCTCGTGGACGATCTGCTGAACGAGTACTCCGGGCTCTTCACCGGCGGCCGGTGGCACCTCGGCGGTGACGAGTACCAGGCGCTGACCGTACGGGACCCGCAGGCCTCCTACCCGCAGCTGGCCGCCGCGGCCCGGCAGAAGTACGGCTCCGGCGGCACCGTCTCCGACCTCGCCACCGGTTGGCTGAACGACCGCGCCGACACCGTCCGCACCCACGCGAAGACCATGCGGGCCTGGAACGACGGCTTCTACCGGGGCAGCTCCGTGCCGCCCGCCGGGGACCTCCAGGTCGCCTACTGGACCGGCAAGGAGATCGGCGCCCGGCAGCCGGTGGACTACCTGGGCGCGGGCCGCAAGGTGCTCAACCACAACGACGAGTTCCTCTACTACGTCCTCGGGCAGCCGCAGACGTTCGTCTACCCGACGGGCCGGCGCATCTACGAGCAGTGGAACCCGCGCGTGCTGCGCGGCACGACCGCCGTACCGGAGAAGTACGACGGGCAGATCCTCGGCGGGTCGTTCGCCGTCTGGTGCGACTTCCCGAACGCGCAGACGGAGGCGGAGGTCGCCGCCGGCATCCGGATGCCGCTCCGGGCCACCGTGCAGAAGCTGTGGGACCCGGGCGCCCCCACGCTGTCCTGGGCGGACTTCAAGGCGCTGGCGGACCGGCTGGGCTGACGGAATCGAGTGGACGTACGACGGCGTCCGGCCGTAGGTTCCGGTGCTCGTGCGTGCGGCCGGGGGAAGGCCGCACGTCCGCCGTCATCGTCATCCCGGGGGGAAGCTCTTCATGACGTCACCCATGCCCGCACCGCCGTTCGTGCCCGGTGCCGCGCTCCGCTCGCCCGTGGGGCTCGGCCGGGCTGCTGCCGTGCTGCTCGGTCTGGTCGTCGCGACCGACCTGTTCTCCTGCTTCGCGGACCTGATGGAACTGAACGTCGCCGGCGAACTCGCCGACGGCGCCACCGGCGCCGGCGTGCTGCACCGGGCCGATCGCGCCGACACGCTCTACGGCGCGTCCGGCCTCGCCTACGGGCTCGCGCTGGCGGCCGCGGCCGTCGTCTACCTGTGCTGGCTGTGGCGGGTGCGCGCGAACGCCGAGGTGTTCAGGCCGGACGGGCACCGCATGGGCCGCGGCTGGACCATCGGCGGCTGGTTCTGCCCGGTCGTCAACCTGTGGTTCCCGCGCCGGATCGTCGTGGACGTCTGGGACGCCAGCGCTCCCTGGGGGATGCGGGCTGGGCGCGCGCCGGTCAACGCCTGGTGGACGCTGTGGCTCCTCGGCATCCTCGCCGGCCGGATCGCGTACACCAGCTACAGTCACGCCGGCACTCCGGCCGAACTGCGCGACGCCGCCGGGCTGATGCTGTTCTCCGACGGGCTGGACACCGCGGCCGCCGCCCTGGCGATCGTCGTGGTCGTCCTGCTGACCCGGATGCAGGACCGCAAGGCCCGGCTGGGCCCGGCGTCCGGCCCCCTGTTTGGCTGAAAAGTGCTGCTGTGACACTCCCACGCCGTTGCACGCAGTAAGGGGAAGTGCGGGCTCCGTACCGGTCGGCGCCCTGGCGAGGGAGACTTCATGAGCCTGGTGGAACGGATCGTGCAGGCCGACGAACGCGGACTGGCCGCCGGCGGGTTGGCGTGTTTGGATCGGTGTCTGCCCCTGCTCGGCGGCGACGACGAGCTGCTCCGTCCGCTGTGGGGAAGCCTCGCCGACGGCTCCGACTGGAGCGCCCACCTGGAGAAGGCGCGCGACGCGCTCGACGCCGGGCAGCCCGACGACGAGGCCGCACTGCTGGTGCGCCGCATGCTGGACGCGGCCCCGGCCGAGCGCACCGCCGACGCCCTGCGGCCCTGGGCCGACGCCTGCTCGGTCGCCTCCCTGCGCGTCCACCGCCTGCTCGACCCCGCCGCCGACGGCGCCTCGGACACCGGCCTCGACGCCGGGCGCGCGGGCGACACCGAGGACCTGCCCCCGCTCGTCGCCGCCGAGCTGCGCCGCCAGATCGCCGTCCTCGAACTGCTCGCCGGCCACGGCGCGCAGGGCCTGCGCCGCGCCCTGGACCTGTCCGTGGAGGGGCGCCGGGTGCTGCGCGCGGTGGTCTCCCGCCGGGCCCGGGGTACCGCCGAACCCGGCGCGTGAGCCCCCTACTCGCGGGTAAACCCCTCCGCGAGCGGGGGTCCTGTGCCTGTCTCGCGGTGGACGTGGGGCGGTCCTGAGGCAGTTGCCGAAACGTTTCGATTTCCGGTGACGGAAGTCCGGCCCGGCTCGCTCTTCCCTATGTGACAGTCGACGTGACACCGGCCCGGGACGGGTCGGAACGGCAGGAGACCAGGCCGCACGCGGCGGCGAAGCCCGTGCGGTGGGCGGCGGACGCGGTCGCCACGATGCGCGAGGGCGCCCGGGTGCGGCTCGACTACACGGCGCAGAGCCTGTGGCGGGTGGACCGAATGATCGAGGAGATAGCCCGGGAGGGGCCCCCGTACGCGGCGGTCGAGAGCGTGCTGCGCGGCCTCGGCGCCTACGCCGGCGAGGTGATCGTCCGCCAGACCGGTGCCGAGTGGTGGGCGACCGGCGGCGAGCACTGGGTGCGCACCCCCGACGGCCGGCTCTGGGACCCCGTCGAGGAGGCCCGCCGCTGCTTCGGCGGCCAGGGCTCGCTGCGCCTGCTGTGCCGGGACGCCACCGCCGCCGCCTGACCGGCCGCGGCCCGCTCGCCGGAGGGGCCCGGGCGGGGTCGGCACGCATGGGTTCTGCGAGGACTCGACCACCCCACCCCCGAAGACCAGCACGATGACACCACCTGCCACAGGCGGCACTTGTACGGCGCACGGTTCTGGTGGATCGTCACGAGCCGTTGCGGCCTTGGCTGTGACACTTCTGTGAGAGCCGACGCTGATGACCGTGGAAGGCGGAGACACGGCCGGAGCGTGTCGCACCGCGGGGCACGCGCCACGCGGTGGCCATGAACTCGGCACATCGAGGACGGTCTTGGTCCAGGGTGGAGACCCCCGCCGCCTGCAACCGCGGGACGGGGAGCTGGGCGCGGCCGTCGCGCGGGCCCAGGACGGTGACGAGACCGCCTTCGCGGTCGCCTACCGGATCGTGCAGCCCGGCCTCCTCGGCTATCTGCGCGGCATCGTCGGCGAGGACGCGGAGGACGTGGCCTCCGACGCCTGGCTGGAGATCGCCCGGGACCTCGGCCGGTTCAGGGGCGACGGCGCGGGCTTCCGCGGCTGGACCGCGACCATCGCCCGGCACCGCGCCCTCGACCATCTGCGCCGCAGGCGGACACGGCCCCGGGCGACCACGCTCGACCAGGACGTGCTGGAGCTGCCCGGCCCGCACAGCACCCACGAGCAGGCCCTGGAGTCCCTGTCCACCGAACGGGCGCTGGAACTGGTCCGCGCGCTGCCCCGGGACCAGGCCGAGGCCGTACTGCTCCGGGTGGTCGTCGGCCTCGACGGCCCGTCCGCCGCGCGCGCCCTCGGCAAACGCCCCGGCGCGGTCCGCACGGCCGCCTACCGCGGCCTGAAACGCCTCGCCCGGCAACTGGGCGTCCCGGAACCGGCCGACGCGGGTGTGACGGACCACGGCCCCCGGACGCTGGGCGGGTCGAAATGAACGGCACCGGGCGCGAGCCGTATGCATACGGAGGAACCACCGGCCCCCGCTCCCGGACGGCGGCCGTGCGGTCGCGCATCCGGCACGCCGGACGGACTGAACGAGGACGGTAGCGGACATGGGTGAACGGCACAGCGGCGAGGGGCTGCCCGGCCGCCGGCGCGCACACCCTGACGGCACCCTCCCCACCTCCCGGCACGCGGACGCGGACGCGGACTTCGGGATCCCGGACCTCGAGGCGCGGTTCGGCGCGGTCCTGCGCCCGGACGGCGTCGACCCCGGGGCCG
>NZ_JBSGDB010000022.1:0-39641 GCF_053602155.1 Streptomyces sp. NPDC004561 | reverse complement strand
CCGGCCGCCCGCGGCCGAGCCGGGACTCCGCTTCGAGAGCGTCCGGTTCCGCTACCCCGACGCGCCCCCCGGCTCCCCGCCCCTCCTCGACCGCGTCGACCTCCACATCCGCCCCGGCGAGTCCATGGCGCTGGTCGGGGCCACCGGAAGCGGCAAGACCACCCTCACCGCCCTCGTCCCCCGGCTGCACGAGGTCACCTCGGGCCGCATCACCCTGAACGGCACCGACATCACCGCCATCCCCCGGGACGAGCTGCGCGCCCGGGTCGCCGTGGCCTTCGAGGAACCCACGCTCTTCTCCACGAGCGTCGGTGACAACGTGCTGATGGGGGCGGCGGACGGCGCCGGCACGACGGACCTCGACCGGGCGCTCGCCGTGGCCCAGGCGGAGTTCGCGCACCGGCTCCCGCAGGGCACCGACACCCGCGTCGGCGAACAGGGCCTCAGCCTCTCCGGCGGCCAGCGCCAGCGCCTCGCCCTGGCCCGCGCGGTGGTCGGCCGGCCGGAGTTCCTGGTGCTGGACGACCCGCTGTCCGCCCTGGACGTGCACACGGAAGCCGCCGTGGAGGCCGCGCTGCGGCAGGTCCTCGCCGACACCACCGCCCTGATCGTGGCCCACCGCCCGTCCACGGTGCTGCTCGCCGACCGGGTCGCCCTGCTCTCGGACGGCCGGATCGCCGCCGTCGGCACCCACCAGGAACTGCTGCGCACCAACGCCGAGTACGCCCGTCTGATGTCCGGGGAGCGGTCCCCGGAGCAGGAGGACTCCCGTTGACGACCACGACCGCCTCCACCCCCGCCACGGACCAGGACGGCCCACGCCCCGAGGGGCCCGGCGACCCCTTCGACCGGGACGTCCTGCCCACCCCGCCCGGCGCCACGGCCGTCCTGCTGCGCTCCCTGCTCGCGCCGATGAGGTCCCGCGTCGGCCTCACGACCCTCCTGCTGCTGCTCCAGCAGACGGCGGTGCAGGCGGGTCCGCTGCTGGTGGCGTACGCCATCGACAGCGCCGTACCGGCCTTCCGGGACCACCGCCACGGCCCGCTGATCGCGGTGGGCACCGGCTATCTGCTGTGCGCCCTCGCCTCCGGGGCGCTGCAGTTCGCTTTCATCGAAACCTCGGCCCGGGTCAGCCAGGACGTGCTGCTGGACCTGCGCGGCCGGATCTTCCGGCACGCGCAGGCGCTGAGCGTCGACTTCCACGAGCGGTACACGTCCGGGCGGCTGATCTCCCGCTCCACCACGGACGTCGAGTCACTGCGCGAACTCCTCGACGACGGCCTGCAGGAGTTGGTGACCGTCGTGCTGTCCTTCGTCTACATCTCGGCGATGCTGCTCTGGCTGGACCTCGGCCTCGGCGCGGTCGCGGTGGCCTCCTTCGTGCCCCTGTACCTGCTCGTCCGGCTCTACCAGCGGCGCGCGGGGCGGGTCTTCCGGGCGCGGTCCACGGCGATCGCGGCGGTGATCGTGAAGTTCGTGGAGACGATGAACGGCATCCGGCCGGTACGGGCCTTCCGCCGGGAGGCCGCGAACGACGCCGAGTTCGCCGTCCTGAACCGCGGGCACGAGCGGACGAACGGCGACGGGCTGCTGGAGATGGCCCGGTACGTGGTGGGATCCCGGCTGGTGGCCAACACGGCGGTCGCGGCGATCGTGCTGTGGGGCGCCTACCGGGTGGCGTCCGGCTCGCTGGACCTGGGCGTGCTCGCGGCGGCGGTGCTGTACCTGCGCCGGCTGTACGACCCGATCGACCGGCTCGGGATGTTCCTGAACTCCTACCAGTCGGCCGCCGCCTCACTGGAGAAGATCGCGGGACTGCTGGCCCAGACCCCGTCCGTGCCGGAGCCGGGCGCGCCCCGCGAACTGCCCGCGCCGAAGGACGAGTTTCCCGGCCGCGAGGTCGTCTTCGACGGGGTCCGTTTCGCCTACCGCACCGGCGGCGAGGTGCTGCCCCGCTTCGGCCTGACGATCCCGGCCGGGCAGACGGTCGCGGTCGTCGGCTCCACCGGCGCCGGCAAGTCCACGCTCGCCAAGCTCCTCGCCCGTTTCTACGACCCCTCCGAGGGGCGCGTGCTGCTGGACGGCGTGGACCTGCGCGAGCTGGCCGTGCCCGAACTGCGGCGCGGGGTGGTGATGGTCACGCAGGAGGCGTTCCTGTTCTCCGGCACCGTCGCGGACAACATCGCGATCGGCCGCCCGGACGCGTCCCGGCAGGAGATCGAGCGGGCCGCGAAGGCCATCGGCGCGCACGAGTTCATCAGCGCGCTGCCCGACGGGTACGACACGGACGTCCGCAAGCGCGGCGGCCGCATCTCCGCCGGGCAGCGCCAACTGGTCGCGTTCGCTAGGGCGTTGCTCGCCGACCCGGCGGTGCTGATCCTGGACGAGGCGACCAGCTCCCTCGACATCCCGGGCGAACGGGCCGTGCAGCAGGCGATGTCGACGGTGCTGCGCGGCCGTACCGCGGTGGTGATCGCGCACCGGCTGTCCACCGTGGAGATCGCCGACCGGGTGCTCGTGATGGAGCACGGCCGGATCGTCGAGGACGGCACGCCGGCCGAACTCGTCGCCGGCACCGGCCGGTTCGCCGACCTGCACAGGGCGTGGCGGGAGAGCCTGGCATAACCTGTGTCCGACCGCCCCGCCTCCGGCCCGCGCCGGACGGGGCACCAGAGCGAGATCACCCGGGGGCGCTCGCGGCGTGCCCGGATCCACGGGGGAGACGGAAGTGGAAGCGATCATGCGGCCCGACGACGGCTGCACGGTGGGGCTGTTCTGGGTCACGGCGGCCGGCGCCTACGTAGGGGCCCCGGCCGCGGCACCGGCACCGAACGTGGGGCTCACGGCATCGGGGCCCCGCGTCACCGGCCCGAACCCGGCCGCGTGGGCCTGGTCCGACATCGCCGGCATCGAGGTCACCGAGGTCCCGGTCCGCTCCACCCTGCGACGCTGGGCGACGCACGCGGCGAGCTTCGCCGCGGCGGCCCTGGACGCCTGGGTGCCGGGCAGCCCCACCGAGATGACCGTGTCCCTCACCACGCCCGGCGGCACACTCCGCACGCCCGTCTACTCCAGCGCCGCGGTCGCCTACTCCGCACAGGAGGCCGCTCTCTCCCGGCAGTTGATCGACCGCTTCACCCGGGGCACCGCCACGCCCGACGTGATGACCGAGTGGTGGGCCCGGACCCGGCCGGCCGGCGTCCTGCGGTCCCGCGAGCGGGAGGCCCTGCTCGCACGCTGGCTCACCCGCGACTGACCGGCCGGCCGCCCCGAACGCAACACTGGAGGGCATCCGGGGCGATCACGGCACCCCCAGCTCGAACAGCGCGTACCCCGCGTACGAGCCGGAGGCGAGCGCGGCGATGCCGAGCAGGGTGCACTGCACGGGCAGGCTCAGCCGGCGCATGGCGACCGCGAGCGGCAGGAACAGCGGGAAGCAGGGCAGCAGATAGCGGGAGACGTTCGCGAAGATCTGCTGGCTGCCGAGGACCAGCGCGAGCGTCAGCACGGTGTGCACGACCAGTACCGCGGGCGGGCGCAGACGTATCAGCAGCGGCAGCAGCGCGAGGGCGAGCACGACCACGCCGACCCCTATGACGTCCGCGAAGGGGTAGGCGAACAGATAGCCGCCGAAGTGGCCCACCGGCACGGAGGTCAGCACGTCCAGGGTCTGTCTGCCGTAGTCGAAGCTGTGCGCCCACGCGCCCGACTGGAGCTTGAAGTAGCCGCTCAGATCGCCCATCCGGTTGCCCACCCAGAGCAGATAGCCGAGCAGCCCGAGCGGCGCCAGGGCCAGGGCGGCCAGCGGGCGCCCGGCGTCGTCCTCGCCGCGGCGCAGCGCGAGCAGCGCGGCGACGGCGAGCGCGGCGATCAGCGCGGCGGCCGTGGGACGGTTGAGGCCGGCCGCGAAGGTGAGCACCCCGGCGGTCAGCCAGCGGCGGGTCATGACGGCGTGGCAGGCCCAGACGGCCAGGGCCACGTAGAGCGAGTCGGAGTAGACCGCCCACTCCACGCCCGAGCCCGGCCACACCGCCCACAGCCCGGCCGCCGCCAGCCCGGCCCGCCGGCCGCCGAACCGCTCGGCGACCGCGTACACGCCGAGGGCGGCCGCGAAGGAGGCGAGGACCGAGACCAGCATCCCGGCGCCGTAGGGGCCGAGACCGGTGACGGCGGAGGTCATCCGCATCAGCGCCGGGTACAGCGGGAAGAACGCCGCCGAGTTGCCCTCCAGCGTGATCATTCCGGTGGCGCCCGGGACCGGGACGAGCTTCGGGTCGTAGCCGTGCAGGGCGATCTGCTGGTACCACCAGCCGTCCCAGGTGGCCGGCACGTCCCAGGCGTGGGCCCCGCCGCCGAACCGGAAGTCCTTGGTGCGGTAGTCCCCGGCGGAGGACAGCAGGTACATGAACGAGCAGAAACCGGCCAGCTTCAGCGTGCCGTACAGCGCCAGGACCGGGCCGTGCCGGCGGGCGGCGGCACGCAGGCGCGAGCCGGGCACGGCGTCCGTGGCGGGGGTCCGCAGCCCCGGCAGGGTCGCCGTCATGCGGTCGTACGGGGACGGCGGGCGGGCAGGGTGCGCCGCATCCGCGCGATCCCCCGCAGGTCGGCCAGCGCGGTGGCGAGGATGTCCACGCTGCTGTCGGGGTCGTCGACCCAGTCCACCGGCACCTCGTGGATCCGCAGGCCCGCCCGCTCGGCGAGCACCAGCAGCTCGGTGTCGAAGAACCACTCCCCGTCGCGCACCAGCGGCAGCAGCCGCTCGGCGACCTCGCGCCGCACCGCCTTGAAGCCGCACTGCGCGTCGGAGAAGCCGACGGCGAGCGTGCAGCGCAGCAGGACGTTGTAGCAGCGGGAGATGACCTCCCGCTTGGGCCCGCGCACCACCCGCGCGCTCCGCGCGAGACGGGTGCCGATGGCCAGGTCGGAGTGGCCGGAGATCAGCGGCGCCACCAGCGGCAGCAGCGCCGCGAGCCCGGTCGACAGATCGACGTCCAGGTACGCGAGGACGGGCGCCCGCGAACCCGACCAGGCCGCCCTCAGCGCCCGGCCGCGGCCCTTCTCCGGCAGCCGGAGCGAGGTCACCTCGGGCAGCTCCGCCGCGAGCCGGGCGGCGATGTCCGGGGTGCGGTCGGTGCTCGCGTTGTCGGCGATCGTGATCCGGAACGGATAGGGGAAGGTGTCCCGCAGGTGCGTGTGCAGCCGGCGGACGTTCGGCTCCAGGTCCTTCTCCTCGTTGAACACCGGCACGACCATGTCCAGGACGGGCTCGTCGTGGCTGGTCGGAAGGGGGGCGCGGCGGGGCGCCGGGGCCATGGCCGGCAGCCGGCCTGAGCGGAGTTCTGTCACGTTGATCCCCGTTTGTTCCTGTGTTTCGGGCATGCCGAAGGCACGCGAGTGGGTTGGAGGGTGCGCGCGCTAGCCGGTCGGACCGGCCACCGAGGTGGGGTGGTCCGAGGGCCCGGCCGGTGAGCTGACCGGCGCGGAGGCGGGCGGTGTGGTCGCGGTGGCCGTGGCGGTCGGCGGCCCCTGGGTGGCGGTGGCCGAACTCCCGGCCACCGAGGTCGCGGTGGCGGTCGGCGGCCCGGAGGTGGTGGAGGACTCCCCCGTCGGGGTGATGGTCGTCGCGGGCGGGCTAGGCGGCCCGGACGCGCTCGGCGACGTGGTCGGCAGCGGTGTCGGACTCGTCAGGGGCCGGGGGTGCGGGGCGCTGGGCCGGTCGTCGGTGTGGCCGTGCGGCCACAGCAGCAGACCGAGGCCGAGCCCGGCCACCGCCAGCACGGATCCGGCGGCCCGGCGCGCCGTGCGCACCCGGCGGCGGACCCGCACGCCCGCGCGGATCCGGTCCCGGTGCCGGGCCTCGAACGGCGCCTGGTCCTGCGCGGTGTGCATCAGCCGCGTCAACTGCCGCTCGAAGTGGTCCAGGTGGTGGTCCGTCCGACCCATGTGATCGGTGTGATCCAGGTGCTCCATGGTTCCCCCCTCACCCCACCGGCTCGATGACGTCGGACAGCAGCCGGCGCAGCCGGGCCACCCCGCGCGCGGCGTGGGACCGGGCGGTGCCCACCGGGCACCCCAGCGTCTCGGCGACCTGCCGGTCGGGCAGGTCCTGGTAGTAGCGCAGCACCACGGCGGCCCGCTGCTGCGGAGTCAGCTGCGCGAGCGCCGCCTCCAGCCGGGACCGCTCGGCCACGGCCGCCGACATGTCGCCGGCCGCCGCCACCTCGGGCAGCTCCTCGACGGGCCGCTCGCCCCACCAGCGCCGGCGGGCCGAGCGGGCCGCGGCCCGCGCCAGCACCTTGCGCACATAGGCCTCCGGCGCCTCGTCGGCGACCTTCGGCCAGACGAACCACAGCTTGACCAGGGACTCCTGCAACAGGTCCTCGGCCCGGTGCCGATCCCCTCCGGTGAGCAGACGGGCCAGGTGGAACAACACCGACCAGCGGGCCGCCACGAACGCGTCGTACTCACCGGCCCCACGCTGCTCCATCCCACGGTCCCGTCCTCGCCGGCTGTGTACACCTGGAGAAAGGCCCTGGGGCCCGTCCCGCGCTGCACCCCGCGAGAGTGATCCGCGTCACGCACCCTGTTCACACAGGGTCACAGGACCCGCAGCAGCAGCACCGTCCGCGCCGGCACCGTGATCTCCGTGCCCGCCGCGTGGACCGTGCCCGGCGGCTCCGCCTGGTCCTCCCGGGAGGTGTCCACGACCACCTCGTACCGCTCGGCCCACGGGGCGCCGGGCAGCACGAAGCCCGTCGTGCGGTCGCCCGCGTGCAGCACCGCGAGGAAGCTGTCGTCCAGGACCGGCGCGCCCCGCTCGTCCCGGCCCGGGATGTCCCGCCCGGAGAGGTACATGCCGAGCGTGGCGGCGGGCGCGTACCAGTCGCCCTCGGTCATCTCCGCGCCCCGCGAGGTGAACCAGGCCAGATCCCGCAGCCCGTCCGCCGAGTGCGCCCGGCCGGAGAAGAAGGCGCGGCGGCGCAGCACCGGGTGCCGGTGGCGCAGGGCGATCAGCCGGGAGGTCAGGTCGAACAGCGCACGCCAGCCGGGCTCGTCGAGCAGCGACCAGTCCAGCCAGCTGATCTCGTTGTCCTGGCAGTAGGCGTTGTTGTTGCCGCGCTGGGTGCGGCCGAGTTCGTCGCCGGCCACCAGCATCGGCACGCCGGTGGACAGCAGCAGCGTGGTCAGCAGGTTCCTGAGCTGCCTGCGCCGCACCGCCCGTACCCGTCCGTCGCCGCTCTCGCCCTCCACCCCGCAGTTCCAGGACCGGTTGTCGTTCGTGCCGTCCCGGTCGCTCTCGCCGTTGGCCTCGTTGTGCTTCGTCCCGTACGACACCAGGTCGCGCAGGGTGAAGCCGTCGTGCGCGGTGACGAAGTTGACCGAGGCGTAGGGACGGCGGCCGCCCCAGGCGTACAGGTCGCTGGAGCCGGAGAGGCGGTAGCCCATCTCGCGGACGTCGGGCAGGGCGTGCCGCCAGAAGTCCCGGACGGCGTTGCGGTAGCGGTCGTTCCACTCCGTCCACAGCGGCGGGAAGGCGCCCACCTGGTAGCCGCCGGAGCCGATGTCCCAGGGCTCGGCGATGAGCTTCACCCGGCGCAGCACCGGGTCCTGGGCGATCACCGCGAGGAAGGGGGAGAGCATGTCGACGTCGTGCATCGAGCGGGCGAGCGCCGCCGCCAGGTCGAAGCGGAAGCCGTCCACGCCCATCTCCGTCACCCAGTAGCGCAGCGAGTCGGTGATCAGCCGCAGCACCTGCGGCTGCACCACGTGCAGGGTGTTGCCGCAGCCGGTGTAGTCGGCGTAGCGGCGGGCGTCGTCCTGGAGGCGGTAGTAGCCGCGGTTGTCGATGCCCTTCAGGGACAGGGTCGGACCCAGCTCGCCCGCCTCGGCGGTGTGGTTGTAGACCACGTCGAGGATGACCTCGATGCCGGCCGCGTGCAGCGCGCGGACCATCCGCTTGAACTCGCCGACCTGCCCGCCCGTCGTACCGGAGGCCGCGTAGGCGGCGTGCGGGGCGAAGTAGCCGATGGAGTTGTAGCCCCAGTAGTTCGTCAGGCCCCGGCGCAGCAGGTGGTCCTCGTGCGCGAACTGGTGGACCGGCAGCAGCTCGACCGCCGTGACGCCCAGCCGCACCAGGTGCGCGATCGCGGCCGGGTGCGCCAGCCCGGCGTAGGTGCCGCGCAGCTCCTCGGGGACGTCCGGGTGCAGCTTGGTGAAGCCGCGCACGTGCAGCTCGTAGATGACGGAGTCCGCCCACGGCGTCTTGGGGCGGCGGTCGTCGGACCAGTCGTCGTCGTCGTGGACGACGACCCCCTTCGGGACGTGCGGCGCGGAGTCCCGGTCGTCGCGCACGGTGTCCGCCACGTGCTGCTGCGGCCAGTCCCGCACATGCCCGTACACCTCCGGCGGCAGCCGGAACTCGCCGTCCACCGCCCGGGCGTACGGGTCCAGCAGCAGCTTGGCCGGATTCCAGCGGGCGCCGGTCCACGGGTCCCAGCGGCCCTCCACCCGGTAGCCGTACCGCTGCCCGGGCATCACACCGGGGACGAAGCCGTGCCAGATCTCGTGCGTCAGTTCGGTCAGCGGGACCTGGGTCTCCCGGCCGCCCTCGTCGAACAGGCACACCCGGACCGCCTCCGCCCCGGCGGCCCACAGCGCGAAGTTGGTGCCCGCGACCCCGTCGGGACCGACCCGGAAGCGGGCCCCCAGCGGCGTCGGCGCGCCCGGCCACACCGCCGGGACGGGCGGTGCGGCGCGCCGGGCGCCGTTCACCCCGGCCGCCGGTTGCCCGCTCCCGGTGGCCGGCTCACCGGCCGGTGCCCGCTGCTCGGCTGCGCTCGTCACCTGTCGGCCCCTCTTTCAGTGGCTCGGCCCGGGGGCGGCGCAGTCCACCGCACCGGCCGGCCGAGCGTGCGCGAAGACACCCTCGACCAGCCGGTACGGCTGCGCCCCGACGGCTTTGGCGCGGGCGCGGCGGCTCCCCGACGTGTCGTCCTTCCCACAGTTCTGCCCAGTGCATGGGTCGCACTCACGTTTCCCCGGAGCGGGCAGCGTCGTTGGGACCCGTGTGAGGCACGCACAAGGACGCGCACGGCGCGCGGGGGCCGCGCTGGCCGCCGTACTGACATGGGTGGGACTGCTGGCAGGCTGCTCCGCGGACGGCTCCGGACCGCTGGGCCTGGGCGGGTCGCTCGACAGACCACCGGCCCCCAGGGACGCCATCCGCGTCTCCCCGGACGACGGCAGCAAGGCCGTCCGCCCCGACCGGCGGCTACGGGTACGGGTGCCCGACGGGCGCCTGGAGAAGGTGACCGTCGTCAGGCACCAGGACGCGCAGGACTCGCCGGTACCCGGGCACATCAGTGCCGACGGCCTGACCTGGCGGCCCAACGACGACCGGCTGGCGCTCGCCGCCAAGTACACCGTCGACGCGGTCGCGCTGGACGCCGGGGGCCGCCGCTCGGCCCGGCACACCACCTTCACCACCTACGTCCCCGACCAGCGGTTCATCGGCTACGTCACCCCCGAGAACCGCGCCACCGTCGGCACCGGGATGATCGTCTCCCTGGCCTTCAGCACCGACATCACCGACCGCGCCGCCGTCGAACGCGCGGTGCGCGTCACCGCGCAGCCCCCCGTCGAGATCCGCTCGCACTGGTTCGGCAAGAACCGTCTGGACTTCCGTCCCGAGCGCTACTGGAAACCCGGCACCGAGGTCACCGTCGACCTCGGCCTCCGGGACGTCGAGGGGGCGAAAGGCGTCTACGGCCTGCAGTCCAGGACGTTCGCCTTCACCGTCGGCCGCAGCCAGGTCTCCCTGGTCGACGCGGAGAAACACACCATGGAGGTGCGCCGCGACGGCCGGCTCGTCGCCACCGTCCCGATCACGGCGGGCGCCCCCAAGCACCCCACGTACAACGGGAAGATGGTGGTGATGGACATGCTGGAGGAGACCCGCATGAACAGCCAGACGGTCGGCTTCGGCGGCGAGTACGACATCCCCGACGTCCCGCACGCCATGAGGCTCACCGACTCCGGCACCTTCCTGCACGGCAACTACTGGAGCCCGGAGGCCCCCGGAGTCGTCAACGTCAGCCACGGCTGCGTGGGCCTCAGGGACGTCAAGGGCGGCAGCTCGGACACCCCCGCGGGCTGGTTCTTCGACCGCAGCCTCGTCGGCGACGTCGTCGAGGTCGTCAACAGCGAGGACAAGACGGTGTCCCCCGACAACGGCCTCGGCGGCTGGAACATGGGCTGGCAGGAATGGAAGGCGGGCGGCGCGGTGAAGTAACCACGTGGGGCGCGCGGTTCGGGACGCGGGTGGCGGGCGGAAGTTGCGACGCAACGGTGACATTCGCCTGACACCCCGCTCAAAACCAGGCGGTTAATATGCGCGCACCGATGTGGTGGGGAGCGGGCCTGTGACCTGGCCCGGCGAGGGGAGAACAACTTGAACATACGGCCTATACCGGGGGCGTCGGAGGCGGGGCGGCGAGGCCGTAAGGGGTGGGGGCTCATAGCCGGCGCCCTGGTGCTGTCGCTCGCGGCGTGCGGCGGGGGCGGGGGCAGGACCGCGAACGCCGGCTCCGCCGACGGCAAGGGTTCCGCCACGCAGCAGGGCAGGCAGTCGACGGCCGCCGTGAAAATCTCGCCCAAGTCCGGCGCCAAGGGCGTCGACACCAGCGGAGCGCTCAAGGTCAGCGTGGCCGGGGGCAGGCTGACCGAGGTCACCGTCAAGGACGGCAAGGGCGCCGAGGTCGGCGGCACGATCACCGGCGGCGGCGCGTCCTGGACGCCGTCGACCCACCTGGCCGCCGCCACCAAGTACACCGTGCACGCGGTCGCCAAGGACTCCGACGGCCGCGAGGCCGCCGAGGACTCCACGTTCACCACGCTGACCCCGAAGAACACCTTCCTCGGCTACTTCACCCCCGAGGACGGCTCCACCGTCGGCGTCGGCATGCCGTTCTCGATCAACTTCACCCGGGGCATCACCCACCCCGACGCCGTCGAGAAGGCCGTGAAGATCAGGACCGAGCCGGCCGTCGACGTCGAGGGTCACTGGTTCGACAACGACCGCCTGGACTTCCGCCCCGAGCACTACTGGAAGTCCGGCACCAAGGTCACCGTCGAGCTGGACCTGGACGGCGTCCAGGGCCGTGACGGCGTCTACGGCGAGCAGCACAAGACCGTGAAGTTCACCATCGGCCGCGACCAGGTCTCCGTCGTGGACGCCAAGAAGCACACCATGAAGATCACCCAGGACGGCAAGGTCGTCAAGACCCTCCCGGTCACCACCGGCAAGCCCGGCTACGACACCTGGAACGGCCAGATGGTCATCAGCGAGAAGCTCGCGGTGACCCGTATGAACGGCGAGACGGTCGGCTACGGCGGCGAGTACGACATCAAGGACGTCCCGCACGCCCTGCGCCTGACCACCTCCGGCACCTTCGCCCACGGCAACTACTGGGGCGGCGACGCCTTCGGCAACTACAACGCCAGCCACGGCTGCATCGGCCTGCGCGACGTGCGCGGCGGCGGCGACAGCTCCACCCCGGCGGCCTGGTTCTTCGACCACTCGATCCTCGGTGACGTGGTGGTCGTGAAGAACGCCCACGACCGCACGGTGGACCCGGCCAACGGCCTCAACGGCTGGAACATGTCGTGGGCCGACTGGACCAGGTGAGCGCCCGCTGAACCACGGGCCCGGTGCTGTGACCTACGGCACCGGGCCCGTTGTCGTTAGTGGCCGTTAACCTGGCCTGCATGACCGTCTCTCTCGAAGTCGCCGAAGGCGTCGGCACCCTGCGCCTGGACCGTCCGCCGATGAACGCGCTGGACGTCGCCACCCAGGACCGGCTGAAGGAACTCGCCGAGGAGGCCACGCGCCGCGACGACGTGCGCGCCGTGGTCATCTACGGCGGCGAGCGGGTGTTCGCGGCGGGCGCGGACATCAAGGAGATGCAGAACATGGACCACGCCGCGATGGTCCAGCGCGCCCGCGCCCTGCAGGACTCCTTCACCGCCGTGGCCCGCATCCCCAAGCCCGTCGTCGCGGCCATCACCGGCTACGCGCTCGGCGGCGGCTGCGAACTGGCCCTGTGCGCCGACTACCGCATCGCCGCCGAGAACGCCAAGCTCGGCCAGCCCGAGATCCTGCTCGGCCTGATCCCGGGCGCCGGCGGCACCCAGCGCCTGCCCCGGCTGGTCGGTCCCTCCAAGGCCAAGGACCTCATCTTCACGGGCCGTCAGGTCAGGGCCGACGAGGCCCTCGCGATCGGCCTGGTGGACCGGGTCGTCCCGGCCGCCGAGGTCTACGAGCAGGCGCACGCCTGGGCCGCGAAGCTCGCCCAGGGCCCGGCGATCGCGCTGCGCGCCGCGAAGGAGTCGATCGACACCGGCATCGAGACCGACCTCGACACCGGGCTCGCCGTCGAGCGCAACTGGTTCGCGGGTCTGTTCGCCACCGAGGACCGCGAGCGGGGCATGCGCAGCTTCGTCGAGGAGGGGCCGGGCAAGGCCAAGTTCCTCTGAGCGTCACGGTGTGAACTTCCCTACGCCCCCTTGCAATTGACACGCTGTCTGATCCGGGTCCCTCGATGGGGCGGTTTATGGGAGCCTTAAGGCAACCTTAAGCCTGTCTTGTCGGGGGAGTCTGTCGATTGCCCGAAAGCGAGCCGTCCGCGCAGGTCGCGGCGGGTGTACCGGCGAGTGACATGCCTTGGGCATATGCCGGTCGACGGGCGGAGAGCAGGGGCGTGCAAGGGGCGTATTCCTGCGGAACGGCCACCAAGACGGCTCCGGACGGCCATCATGGGGGCATGGCGGGGCTGGAGGGCATCGAACAGCCGCGGGGACACAGTCGTGCGGCCGCGGCACGCTGGTCGCCCGCGGTCGAGGACGAACGGGCGCTCAAGGCGCTCGAACTGTTCGGCGATCCGACGGAGACAGAGGTACCGCTGCCGTCCCGCCCCGAATCCGCGGCCACCGCCCGCCGGCTCGCCCAGGTCGTCGTCCTGCGCACCTGGCGGCTGACCCCCAAGCTGACCGAGGACACGGTCCTGCTCGTGTCGGAACTCGTCGGCAACGCGGTACGGCACACCGGCGCCCGCGTCTTCGGCCTTCGGATGCGCCGGCGCCCCGGCTGGATCCGCGTCGAGGTCCGCGATCCCTCGCGCGGGCTGCCCTGCCTGATGCCGGTTCAGGAGATGGACGTCAGCGGCCGCGGCCTGTTCCTCGTCGACAAGCTCTCCGACCGCTGGGGCGTGGACCTGCTGCCACGGGGTAAGACCACCTGGTTCGAGATGCGGGTCGCCGACCGCTAGCCGGAGCGTCATGACCGTCGGCACGACCCGAAGTCGTCCCTCTTTCGGGCTAATCGGCGCTTTTCTTACCTAGCGCCCCTTAAATGGTGCGGGTGACCACCACCAACCGACGCGGGGTGCTGCGCGCGGGTGCCGGGCTCGTGGCCGGCGGCGCGCTCGCCGCCGGTTGCGGCGCAGGCCAGGCCGCCCCATCCGGCACCCCGACCGCCGAGACGACCACGTCCCCCAGCGCCGGCAGCCCGTCCGCCGGCGCACCCTCGACCGGCGCCCGGGCCGCTCCCGCCCCCCGGGCCTACCCCGGGCAGCCCGTCCAGATCACCCACGGACCGCGCACCCGCCCGCAGATCGCCCTCACCTTCCACGGCCAGGGCGACCCCGCCATCGCCCACTCCCTGCTCACCACGGCCGAGCGGCACGGCGCACGGCTCACCGTGCTCGCCGTCGGCACCTGGCTGGACGAACACCCCGACATCGCCCGCCGCATCATCGACGGCGGGCACGACCTCGGCAACCACACCCAGCGGCACATCGCCGTCAACGACCTCGCCGAGGCGGACGCCCGCAGGGAGATCACCGACTGCGCCGACCGCCTGAAGCGGCTCACCGGGTCCATCGGCACCTGGTTCCGCCCCTCCCGCTCGCCGACCGCCTCCCCGCTCGTCGCCCGGCTGGCCCACACCGCGGGCTACCCGCACGTCCTGTCGTACGAGGTCGACTCGCTCGACTACACCCGCCCGGGCGCCGCCGCCGTCACCCGCAAGGTCCTCGCGGAGGTGCGGAACGGCTCGGTGGTGAGCTTGCATTTCGGGTACCCGGACACGGTCGCCGCCCTCCCCGACGTCCTCCATGAACTCGACCGCCGTGGCCTGCACGCGGTCACCACCACGGAGCTGCTGAGCTGATGCGAACCACGAAAGCCGCCCGGCTGCTGGCCGCCGGCGCCGCCCTCACCGCCCTGTCCCTGCTGTCCGCGTGCAGCGGCGGGGACCAGCACCACGAGAACGAGCCCACCGCCAGCAAGGCGCCCCTCCAGCCGCAGGTGAACAAGGAGCAGGTGAACGTCCTGCCCGGGATGCCCCCGGTCGAGGACCCGACCGACCTCTACTCGGCCGACCGCCCCGGCCGCCTCTCCCCGGTGGTCAAGGACTTCCCCTCCCGGGTGTACGTGCCCAACACCAACTCCAACACCGTCACCGTCATCGACCCCGCGACCTACAAGGTGCTCGGCACCATCCCGGTCGGCCACCAGCCCCAGCACGTCGTGCCGTCCTGGGACCTGAAGACCCTGTGGGTCAACAACGACCTCGGCAACAGCCTGACCCCCATCGATCCGAGAACCGGCAAGGCGGGCAAGCCCGTCGCCGTGCACGACCCGTACAACCTGTACTTCACGCCCGACGGCAAGTACGCCGTCGTCATGGCCTCCATGGACCGTGCACTCGTCTTCCGCGACGCCCACACCATGAAGGTCGTCAAGACGGTGCCGGTCAGCTGCTACGGCGTCAACCACGCGGACTTCTCCGTCGACGGCCGCTACTTCATCGTCTCCTGCGAGTTCAGCGGCGAGATCCTCAAGGTCGACACCGCGCAGATGAAGGTGATCCGCCAGGAGAAGCTGCCGTTCCACGGCGCGATGCCGCAGGACGTCAAGATCTCCCCGGACGGCAAGCTGTTCTACATCGCCGACATGATGGCCGACGGCATGTGGATCCTGGACGGCGACAAGTTCACCAAGCCCAGGTTCCTCGCCACCGGCAAGGGCGCCCACGGCCTCTACATCAGCCGCGACTCCCGCGAGATGTACATCTCCAACCGGGGCGAGGGCACCATCTCCATCTTCGACTTCACCCAGAACCGGCTCACCAAGAAGTGGCGCCTGCCCGGCGGCGGCAGCCCCGACATGGGCGGCGTCTCCGCCGACGGCAAGGTCCTGTGGCTGTCCGGCCGCTACAACTCCGAGGTGTACGCCATCGACACCCGCACCGGCACCGAACTGGCCCGCATCAAGGTCGGCAGCGGACCGCACGGCCTCGCGGTCTACCCCCAGCCGGGCCGCTACTCACTGGGCCACACCGGCATCTTCCGCTGACAGCAGCAGCGCCTCCGCACCCACGGCACGGTAACCGGCCGCCTGGAACGCCCGCAGGCTACGGGCGTTCCCCGGCGCGACCTGGGCCCACAGCGGCTCCGTGACCAGATGCCGGGCGGCGGCCACCAGCAGCCGCCCCAGCCCCCGGTGCCGTGCCTCCTCGTCCACCTCGACCGACACCTCCAGCCGCCCGGCGACCCCGCGCCCCACCACGAGCACCCCGCCCTCGGCCGTCCAGGCACGCACCTCGTCCCGGCGCCTGTGGGCGTAGCGGACCCGGGGACGACCGGCGTCATCTATCTCACGCAGCGCGAGCGGCGGCCCACCCGGCAGCGGCGAGCCCACCAGCAGCGCGTCGACCGTCTCCGTCCGCCGCCCGGTACGGTCCAGCAGGGCGGCCAGGAACCGGGCGTTCAGCGGGGCCGCCAGGGCGTCGCAGTCCACGCCGCCCAGCGTGTCGTACACCCACGCCGGGTCCTCGTCGGTGAAGACCACCGAGTGCGCGGTGAAGGACAGCACCCCGGCGTCACGGGGGGGACGGCTGCGGCACGACCGTCGTACGGCCGTCCGCCGGCGGGAAGAGGCCGTGCGCCGCCGCGTCGAGAATGTCCCGCAAGGTCTCCACCGCGTGCTCCTTGAGTCTCCACCCACTGGAAGGCCCAGACTCGCAGACATGATCGACGACGGCACCGGACTTCTCACCATCGGCGAACTCGCCCGGGCCACCGGACTGACCGTGCGCACCATCCGCTACTGGTCCGACGAGGGCGTGCTCACCCCGGTGGCCCGGTCCAGCGGCGGCTACCGGCTGTACGACGCCGCCTGCGTCGCCCGCCTGGAGCTGATCCGCACCCTGCGCGAGCTGGGCCTCGGCCTGGACGACGTGCGGCGGGTGCTGGCGGGGGAGCGGACGGTGGCGCAGGTCGCGGCCACCCATGTGGCGGCGCTGGACGCGCAGATCCGGTCGCTGAAGGTGACCCGGGCGGTGCTGTCGACCGTGGCGCGACGCGGCTCGACCGCAGAGGAGACGACCCTGATGAACAGACTGGCCCGGCTGTCGGCGGCGGAGCGGCAGCGGATCGTCGACGACTTCGTGGAGGAGATCTTCCGCGGCCTGGACACCGCGGACCCGTGGATCCGGGAGCGGACCCGGACCCTCGGCGTGAGCCTGCCGGACGACCCCGGCCCGGAACAGGTCGACGCCTGGGTGGAACTGGCGGAGCTGCTGAGCGACCCGGACTTCCGGGCCGCCATGCGCCGGATGATCGAGTACAACGCCTCCGACCGCACTCCGGACACCCCGGCCGGCGCCTCGGCGCGGTTCTTCGTGCGGCTGGTCGAACTGGTCGGCGCCGCGCGGGAACGGGGCGTGGCGCCCGAGTCGCCGGAGGCGGACGCCGTCCTGACCGAACTGCTCGGGGCGGGCACCGACCGGGCGGCCGTGCTGCGCCGGATCGATCTGGGCCACGAGGTCGCCCGTTACCGGGAGTTGGCGGCCGTGATCAAGGGCGAGCCGGAGCCTCGGCGCTACCAGGAGGAGTTCGGGTGGGTGGTCGCGGCGCTGAAGGCCTGGCCGGGCCGTTAATCTGACCAGCGTCAGTACGCCAGCACGGCATGAGAAACACGACCGAAAAGGGGCGGATCGGTGGCGGACATCGAGGAAGCACGCAAGGAGTTCCAGCGGATCGACGTGGACGGTGACGGATTCATCACCGCCGCGGAGTTCAAGTCCGCCCTGGCCCAGGGGGGCGACTGGAACGTCACCGACACGGTGGCCGAGGCCATCATCAGGACCCGCGACCTCAACGGCGACAAGGTGCTGTCGTTCGACGAGTTCTGGACCTACCTGAGCAAGTGATGTACCCGGCAGGGGGTGCCCGTCCGTACGGACAGGCACCCCCTCCGTCATGAGCGGCGCTTGGCCACCCGTTCGCCGCGGTGCCGGAATAGGGTCCGCGCCGGCGCGGTTGTCGCCCGGGACAGACGTATGCGCACGCATGGAACTATCCCGGAGGCCCCTCATGAAGATCGGCATCATCGGCGCGGGCAACATCGGCGGCAACCTCACCCGGCGGCTCACCGCCCTCGGCCACGACGTCTCCGTGGCCAACTCCCGGGGCCCCGAGACGCTTAGGGAACTGGCCGAGGAGACCGGGGCGACCCCGGTCCGGGCCGAGGACGCGGCGAAGGGCGTGCAGGTGGTCGTGGTCACCGTCCCCCTGAAGGCGGTCCCCCACCTCCCCGCCGGCCTGCTGGACGGGGCGGCCGAGGGCGCCGCGGTGATCGACACGGGCAACTACTACCCGCAGCGGGACGGCCGGATCGCGGGCATCGAGGACGAGGGCCGCACCGAGAGCCGGTGGACCGAAGAGCACCTCGGCCACCCGGTGATCAAGGCCTTCAACGGCACCTACGCCCAGGACCTCCTGGACCGGCCCCGCCCCGCGGGCGACCCCGGCCGTCTCGCCCTCCCGGTCGCCGGAGACGACGAGTCCGCCAAGCGGATCGTCCGCGACCTCATCGACGAGCTCGGCTTCGACACCGTCGACGCGGGCGGCCTCGACGACTCCTGGCGCCAGCAGCCCGGCACCCCGGTCTACGGCCTCCAGGCCGGCACCGAGGCCGTCCGCAAGGCCCTCGCCGAAGCCTCCCCGGAACGCCCGGCGGACTTCCGGGGCTAGGCGGCCCGTCCTACGGCGTGGCCCAGTCCCGCAGTTCGGCCTTGCTCGCGAACTGGGCCACGTTCTTGTCGTGGGGATCGCTCGTGTACTGGTGGAACAGCCACTTCGCCTTGATGCGGGGCTTGCCCGCGGTGACGTAGTCGGCGATCCAGAGGCCGTCGCCGGCGTAGGAGGTGGAGTCCACGGTCAGCCAGAAGTCGCGGTTGCAGTAGAGCACGACCCGGTTGTGCGGGCGGAGTTGTTTCACCTTGCGGATGAAGGCGTCCTTCTCCGCGTTGCTCGCGTGGGTGCCGTCGCCCGTCGTCTCCCAGTCGACGGCGAGTATGTCGCCGGGACGTTCGGGGGCGTGCTGGACGAAGTGCTCGGCCTGGGCGGTGAGGTTGCCCGGCCACAGGAAGTGGTAGAAGCCCACGACCAGCCCGGCGTCGCGGCCCGTCTTGGTCTGGGCGGTGAGCCGCGGGTTGACGTACGAACGGCCCTCCGTCGCCTTGATGAAGACGAAGGAGGAGCCGTCCGTGTCGTACGCGGAGGACTGGAAGGCGCTTACGTCGATGCCGTGCAGCATGCAGGATTTGTGCCCCCTGCGGCGGCATCCGGAACCTCAGCCTCGGGTGGTCACCGAACTCAGCACCGACGCGGACTTCGCCGACCAGTCGGACGTGATGATGCTCGCGTGGTCCTTGGCCAGCAGGGCGAGCCGGGCGGCGACTTCGGCGTCCGTCGGGTTCGTGGAGGAGATGGCCGGGGACACGCCGTCGGCACCCGTCATGATCGAGATGTAGTGGTTCGTGGAGTAGAACGAGGTGTCGTAGCCGTTGTTGACGTACGTCGCCGCGTCACCGTCGAAGAAGACGAACCAGGGCCGGATCGAGGCGTCGTACCGGCTGACGCGCGGGTCGCCGTTCTCGGCGCCGAGCACCGCGGGGAAGGCCTCGGCCTGTGCGATCTTCCCGGCCGCGTACAGGTCCCGCAGATGGTCGCCGTACTCCTCGTCCGTCCAGTAGTGGTCGAAGGGGTTGGCCTGCTCCACCGTGCCCGGGATCAGCTCGAAGAGGAACTTGCCCCGGAGGGAGTCGCGGGAGGGCCACGCGTCGGCCTTGGCCGCCGCGTCCAGGGAGGAGTACGCGCCGCCCAGCAGGTCGGCCGGCCGGTACACGCTGCCGCCGAGCTTCTGCGAGACCAGCGTGTCGAACGCGGCCGGGCCGAGTCCCGCCCTGTTGTTGAAGCCGACCTTCATCTCGACCTTGACGACGATCGGCGGGTGGTCGGGGTGCAACTGGTTCCAGGCGGCCATGTTGTCCAGGCAACTGCCCAGGTCCTGGTTGCGGTTGGTGCTGTACAGCCGGCTCGGGGTCTTCGCCGCCTCGCAGTTGTTGTCGTCGCCCAGCGGGTTGCTGTGGCTGACCCGCCAGCGGTGGGTGAGGCTGTCCACGTACACGTCCAGCTCCAGCAGCGAGGCGCCCGAGTCCAACGCCTGTGCGAAGTAGGTGTACTTGGCCTTGTCGTACGCGTTGTGCGTGCCGATCGCGGTCGTCCCGGAGAACGTCGCCGACTCCGCGTGGGCGTTGCCCGCCCCGACCACCAGCAGGGCCGCGGCCCCCGCGAGCGCCGCGACCCGTCTCCATGCACCCATGACCCAACTCCCCTTCGCTGCCGTCGAGTTGGGGGCAGCGTAGGGCTGAGCGGTTACTGAACGGTAGCCCCTGGAGGAACATCAGCCGCTCGCGGACCGTCGGGCGGCCGGGCGTGGGTGCGGGCGTACGGCACGGAGCCGGACGGCTAGCCGTGCAGTATCCGCGCGGGGCGCACCGCGCCGACCGGCTCGCCGTGTCCGAGGACGGGGGCGGTGGCCAGCTCGGCGAGGACTTCGTCGGTGTCCGTGGCGACGCCGAGTCTGCGCAGTGCGGCGATCATGACGACGGGGCGGGCCCGGGAGGAGCCGTCGGCGATCTTCAGGGCGACGCAGGAGCCGTCGGGGAGCGCCAGCGCGTAGACGCCCTCCGCGCCGTCCTTGGCGACCGCCCCGGGCAGCGCCCGCATCAGCCGGGTCACGTCCCGGCCGGTCCCGCCGACGTGTTCGGGGTGCTCGTTCATCGCCCGCGCGACCCGTCGCTCCAGGGATCCGGGCCCGCCCGTGGACAGCTTGGCGAAGGCGCGCGCCAGGCCCCGGTAGCCGATGGCGAACAGGGGTGCGCCGCAGCCGTCGACGCCGGTCGCGGCGACCTTCTCGCCGGCCAGGTCCTCGACGGTCTCGCGCAGGGCGCGCTGCAGCGGGTGGCGCGGGTCGAGGTACGTCTCGGTGTCCCAGCCGTTGGCGACGCAGGTGGCGAGCATCGCGGCGTGCTTGCCCGAGCAGTTCATCGTCAGCGTGGTCGGCACGCCGCCGTTCGCGAGGTGGGCGCGCAGCGCGGCCTCGCCGATGGGCAGCCCCGCCGTGCACCGCAGGGCGCCGGTGTCCAGCCCGGCGCCCTCGAGGATCCTGCGCACGCCGTCGAGGTGGACGGCCTCGCCGGAGTGGCTGGCACAGGCCAGCGCGAGCAGTTCGCCGTCCAGGCCGAGTCCGGCGCGCAGCATGCCGAGCGCCTGGAGCGGCTTGTTGGCCGACCGGGGGTACATCGGGCGGTCCGTCTCGCCGACGCTCAGCACGGTCCGCCCCCGCGGATCGGCCGCGTGGACCGTTCCGTGGTGCACCGACTCCAGGAAGTCGCCGCGCCAGACCTCCGCCACCACCGCGTGCACAGTCCGCCCCCTTCTCCCCGGCCGCCCCGGCCGGCCACCACGTCGGCCCGAGTACCGGCTCAGCACTCGATGATGTTCACCGCGAGCCCGCCCCGGGCCGTCTCCTTGTACTTGACCGACATGTCCGCGCCGGTGTCCTTCATGGTCTTGATGACCTTGTCCAGGGACACCTTGTGGGAGCCGTCGCCGCGCATGGCCATCTTCGCGGCCGTGACCGCCTTCACCGAGGCCATGCCGTTGCGCTCGATGCAGGGGATCTGGACCAGGCCGCCGACCGGGTCGCAGGTGAGGCCGAGGTTGTGCTCCATGCCGATCTCCGCGGCGTTCTCCACCTGCTCGGGGGAGCCGCCGAGGACCTCGGCGAGGGCGCCGGCGGCCATGGAGCAGGCGGAGCCGACCTCGCCCTGGCAGCCGACCTCGGCGCCGGAGATGGAGGCGTTCTCCTTGAAGAGCATGCCGATCGCGCCCGCGGCCAGCAGGAAGCGCACGACCCCGTCCTCGTCGGCGCCCGGCACGAAGTCCATGTAGTAGTGCAGGACGGCGGGGATGATGCCGGCCGCGCCGTTGGTCGGCGCGGTCACCACGCGGCCGCCCGCCGCGTTCTCCTCGTTCACGGCCATCGCGTAGAGCGTGATCCACTCCATGGCGTGGGCCAGCGGGTCGCCCTCGGCGCGCAGCTGGCGGGCCGAGACGGCCGCGCGGCGGCGGACCTTCAGGCCGCCCGGCAGGATGCCCTCGCGGGACAGGCCGCGGCGCACGCACTCGCGCATCACCCGCCATATCTCCAGCAGGCCCGCGCGGATCTCCTCCTCCGTGCGCCAGGCGCGCTCGTTCTCCAGCATCAGGGAGGAGATCGACAGGCCGGTCTCCTTGGTCAGGCGCAGCAGCTCGTCGCCCGTGCGGAAGGGGTACTTCAGGACCGTGTCGTCCAGCTTGATGCGGTCCGCGCCCACCGCGTCCTCGTCCACGACGAAGCCGCCGCCGACCGAGTAGTACGTCTTGGAGAGCAGCTCCTTGCCGTCGGCGTCGTACGCGAGGACCGTCATGCCGTTGGCGTGGTACGGCAGCGCCTTGCGGCGGTGCAGGACCAGGTCGTCGTCGAAGGAGAAGGCGATCTCGTGCTCGCCGAGGAGGTTCAGGCGGCCGGCCGCCTTGATCGCCTCCACCCGCTCGTCGGCCGTCTCCACGTCGACCGTGCGCGGGGAGGCGCCCTCCAGGCCGAGCAGCACCGCCTTCGGGGTGCCGTGGCCGTGGCCGGTAGCGCCGAGGGAGCCGTACAGCTCGCAGCGCAGCGACGCCACCGAGGCCAGCAGGTCCTCGTTGCGCAGCCGGCGGGCGAACATGCGCGCCGCGCGCATCGGGCCGACCGTGTGGGAGCTGGACGGGCCGATGCCGACCGAGAACAGGTCGAAGACCGAGATGGCCACGGAGGGACTCCTCAATACGGGGGTGGTGCAAAAGGTGGTACTGGGGGGCGGGTACCGCGCCCACCGGACACCTCCAGTGTGCGCGGTACCCCGAGAAAGGTGACTTACTTGTTCAGACCCGGGTACAGCGGGTGCTTGTCGGCCAGGGCCTTCACCCGGGCCTGCAGGGCCTCCGCGTCGTAGGACGGCTTCAGCGCCTCGGCGATCACGTCGGCGACCTCGGCGAAGCCCTCGGCCGTGAAGCCGCGGGTCGCGAGGGCCGGCGTACCGATCCGCAGGCCGGAGGTGACCATCGGCGGGCGCGGGTCGTTCGGGACCGCGTTGCGGTTGACCGTGATGCCGACCTCGTGCAGCCGGTCCTCGGCCTGCTGGCCGTCGAGCTCGGACTCGCGCAGGTCGACCAGGATCAGGTGCACGTCGGTGCCGCCGGACAGCACGTTCACACCGGCCTCGCGGGCGTCCGCCGCGGTCAGGCGCTCGGCGAGGATGCGGGCGCCCTCCACGGTACGGCGCTGGCGCTCCTTGAAGTCCTCCGAGGCGGCGACCTTGAAGGAGACCGCCTTGGCCGCGATCACGTGCTCCAGGGGACCGCCCTGGAAGCCCGGGAAGACGGAGGAGTTCAGCTTCTTCGCGAACGCCTTCTTGGCGAGGATGATGCCGCCGCGCGGGCCGCCGAGGGTCTTGTGCGTGGTGGAGGTGACCACGTCCGCGTGCTCCACCGGGTTCGGGTGGAGACCGGCCGCGACCAGGCCCGCGAAGTGGGCCATGTCGACCCACAGGTAGGACTCGACCTCGTCGGCGATCCGGCGGAACTCGGCGAAGTCCAGCTGGCGGGGGTACGCCGACCAGCCCGCGATGATGACCTTCGGGCGGTGCTCCTTGGCGAGCCGCTCGACCTCGGCCATGTCGACCAGGCCGGAGTCGTCCACGTGGTACGCGACCACGTTGAACTGCTTGCCGGAGAAGTTCAGCCGCATCCCGTGGGTCAGGTGGCCGCCGTGCGCCAGGTCCAGGCCGAGGATGGTGTCCCCGGGCTGGGCCAGCGCGAACAGGGCCGCCTGGTTGGCGGAGGCGCCGGAGTGGGGCTGCACGTTGGCGTACTCGGCGCCGAACAGCTCCTTGATCCGGTCGATGGCGATCTGCTCGGCGACGTCGACGTGCTCGCAGCCGCCGTAGTAGCGGCGGCCGGGGTAGCCCTCGGCGTACTTGTTGGTGAGGACCGAGCCCTGGGCCTCCATCACCGCGAGCGGCGCGAAGTTCTCGGAGGCGATCATCTCCAGGGTGGACTGCTGGCGGCCGAGCTCGGCGTCGACGGCGGCGGCGATCTCCGGGTCCAGCTCGTGCAGGGGGGTGTTCAGGACGGTCATTCGGCTACGACTCCTCAGCTGCCGGAAAACGCGGTGTACTCGTCGGCGGAGAGCAGCTCGGCCGGCTCCTCCGCGATGCGCACCTTGAACAGCCAGCCGCCCTCGAAGGGGGCCGAGTTCACCAGCGACGGGTCGTTGACGACGTCCTCGTTGACCTCGGTGACCTCGCCGGTGACCGGGGAGTAGAGGTCGGAGACCGACTTGGTCGACTCCAGCTCACCGCAGGTCTCGCCCGCCTCGACGGTGGAGCCGACCTCGGGGAGCTGGGCGTAGACCACATCGCCGAGCGCGTTGGCCGCGAACTCGGTGATGCCGACCGTCGAGACGCCGTCCTCGGCGGCCGACAGCCACTCGTGCTCCTTGCTGTAGCGCAGCTGCTGGGGGTTGCTCATGGCCTGGATTCTCCTGTACGCGCGGGAGTGATGGTGATGGGGAGACTGTGGAAACTGCTGGTGGGCAGGCGAATGTGCGCAGGGTCACGTGCCCGCCGCGGGACCGGCCCCGTGCGGGGCGCGGTCGCCGCCCAGTGTCTACTTCTGGCGCTTGTAGAAGGGCAGCGCCACGACCTCGTACGGCTCGTGGCTGCCCCGGATGTCCACGCCGACACCCTCGGTGCCCGGCGCGGCGTGCGCGGCGTCGACGTAGGCCATGGCGATCGGCTTGCCCAGCGTGGGGGAGGGGGCGCCGGAGGTGATCTCGCCGATCACCTCGCCGCAGGCGACGACGGCGTACCCGGCGCGCGGGACGCGGCGGCCCTGGGCGATCAGCCCGACGAGCACCCGCGGGGGGTTCTGCTCGGCGCGGGCGGCGGCCTCCAGGAGCGCCGTGCGCGCCACGAAGTCGCCCTCCTTGTCGAACTTGACCACGCGGCCGAGTCCGGCGTCGAAGGGGGTCAGCTCGGTGGTCAGCTCGTGCCCGTACAGCGGCATGCCCGCCTCCAGGCGCAGCGTGTCGCGGCAGGACAGGCCGCACGGGACCAGGCCGACGCCCTCGCCGGCCTCGGTCAGCGCCTGCCACAGCCCGACCGCGTGCTCCGGCTTCACGAACAGCTCGAAGCCGTCCTCGCCGGTGTAGCCGGTGCGGGCGATCAGCACGGGAACGCCGGCGACCGTGCCGGGCAGCCCCGCGTAGTACTTGAGGCCGTCCAGGTCGGCGTCGGTGAGCGACTTCAGGATGCCGGGGGACTCCGGGCCCTGCACGGCGATCAGCGCGTATGCGTCCCGGTCGTCGCGCACCTCGACCTCGAGGCCCCCGGACCGCTCGTCCAGCGCGTCCAGCACCACCTGGGCGTTGGAGGCATTGGCCACGACCATGTACTCGGTCTCGGCGAGCCGGTAGACGATCAGGTCGTCCAGGATGCCGCCGTCGGCCCGGCAGATCATGGTGTAGCGGGCGCGGCCGACGCCGATGGAGGCGATGTTGCCGACCAGGGCCATGTTCAGGAAGTCGGCCGCCTCGGGGCCGGTCACGGTGATCTCGCCCATGTGGGAGAGGTCGAACAGACCCGCCTTGGTCCGCACGGCCAGGTGCTCGTCGCGCTCGGAGCCGTAGCGCAGGGGCATGTCCCAGCCGGCGAAGTCGGTCATCGTCGCGCCGAGCGAGCGATGCACGGCATCGAGCGCGGTGCGGCGGAGTTCGGTACTGCTCATCGGTCGGTCGTCTCCCAGGGCACGGGGATGGGGCGAGGAACGTTCCTCCCCATCTGTCATCGGAACCTGAGAGGTTCGCCAGGACCGCCACGGGGGCGATCAGGGCTTGCACCTTGGGTGGAGCCACTGACACAGCGGCCCGCTTTTCAGATGTGCCTCGCCCGCGCGGTAACGGTACCTGAGAGATTCAAGGGAGGGACTTGCTCCTTCGGCGCCCCGGGCGGTCCAGAGGGGACCCGGGGACTCTCCCGCGCGGATTCAAGCGGCCGATATGCAGTTGGCGGCCACATCATTGCACGCCACGGCCCCGCCCGTCAGGGTCGCATCCGTAACCGAGCCGTGGCGGTACGCGCACCCACCCGTCGCACACTTCCCATTACCTTCTCTTTACGCAGGCCGGGCATGGATATTACCGGGCCACAGGGGAGGACGATCACGGTGAAGAGGACCACGGCGCTCGCGACCGGCACCGCAGCCACCACCGGCGCCGCGGTGCCGCGACAGCCCTCCGCCCCGGCCCGCGAGCGCTGCGCCGAGCGCCCCGCGCCGGCCGTCCGCGACCTGCGCGGCCGTGCCGGACGCGGCCCGCGCACCCTGCTCTTCGGCCCCCATGACGTCGTGGTGGTCACCGGCCTGCCCGGCAGCGGCAAGTCCACGCTGATGCACCGCGCCGTCGCGGGCGGCCGCATCGACTCCCAGGACACCCGCGACCGGTTCGCGGTCCGCCTGCCCCGCCTGCTGCCGTACGCCCTCTACCGCCCCCTGGTCCGCGCGGCCCACTACGCGGCCCTGCGCCGCGCCCTGCGCACCGGAGCGGGTCTCGTGGTGCACGACTGCGGCACCCAGCCCTGGGTGCGCGCCTGGCTCGCCCGCGAGGCCCGCCGCCGCGGCGGCGCCCTTCACCTGCTGCTGCTCGACGTCCCGCCGGGGACGGCCCGGGAGGGCCAGCGCGAGCGCGGCCGGGGCGTCTCCCGCTACGCCTTCGGCCGGCACCGCCGTACGACGGCCCGGCTGCTCGGCGCGGTGGAGCGGGGCGAGCTGCCGGCGGGCTGCGGCTCGGCGGTGCTCCTGGACCGGGCCGCGGCGGACGGCCTGCGCCGCATAGGCTTCGCCGCCGCCCGGGCGGCGGACGCCGTCACAGCCACCCGCTAGCCTTCTGGTCACAGCAGTGGTTCCCAGCAGGCGGTAGGCAGATGGACTTCCCGGCGGACATTCCCGCGGACTTCCCGGCACAGGCACACCCCCACCCGCACGGCGGGTGGCCCGGCAACGAACTGGAGGAGGTGCTGTCGGCCTCCCTCGGCATACCCTCGGCGGGCGGCCGGATCATCGAGGTCCTCGGCCGGAGCTTCCTCTGGATCCCGCTGCCGGCCGGCGGCGGCCCGCACAGCGGCCCGCTGGACCTGCCGACGCTGGACATCGACGGCCAGGCGTACGTGCCGGTGTTCAGCTCGGAGGAGCAGTTCCGCCAGGTGGCCGGCTCCCACATGTCGTACGCCGTCGCCCCCGCCGTGGAGTTCGCGCGCGGCCTGCCCCCGCAGGCCGGCATGGCGGTGAACCCCGGGGGCGTGGTCGGCGTCCCGCTCCCGCCGGAGGCCGTCGCCGAACTGTGCCGCGCGGGCCGCACCCCGCTCGACGGCCTCGCCTCCGGCGGCCGCGTCCGCCTCTTCGAGCCCGACTGGCAGGACGACCCGGTCGACTTCCTCTCCGCCGCCTCCGCCGAGTTCGCCGAGACCGGAGTGGTCCTCAGCGCCCGCCGCTGCCTGGCCGTCGTCGAGACGGGCGACCCGGTGCTGTTCGTCGGCGTCGAACTCTCCCAGTGGGAGGGCGACCTGCGCGCCCGCCCCCTGGAGGCCCTGGGCCGGGCCCTGGGCCGGGTCCCGGTCGCATGGCCGGTCAACCTCGTGCTGCTGGACGTGGCCGAGGACCCGGTGGGCGACTGGCTGAGGACGAACGTCCGGCCGTTCTACCAGTACGGCCACTGATCCACCGGCCGGGGGCCGGCCGGCCCGACCTGCGCGACGGGCCACGACGCACCCGCACCCGCGCACGGGCACAGGGCCCCGGGCCGGCTGGCGCTTAAGCTGTGTCCAAACGTGGGGAAGAGGCGAAGGGGCGGTAAGACAGGTGAGCGCGAGCCCAAGCGGCAGCGTGGAGCACATGCTGCGCCAGGTCACGCCCGGACGCTACGACGCCTACGAGGCCCTGCTGCGCGCCCTCGCCGCCCCGTCCTCCGGCCAGATCTGGATGCTCCTGTGGCACGGCCAGGGCGGCTCCCCGGACGCCCAGTACGGGAACATGGAGGTCGACGGCTTCCACTACGCCCCGTGCGTGACCTCCGCCCAGGAACTGTCCGCCAGCGGATGGAACCGCTCCTACGAGGTGGTCGACGGCCTCGACGTGGCCCGCACCCTCTACCCCGACCACTACGGCCTCTGGCTCAACCCGCACGCCCCGGGCGGCGGCGTCGGCATCCCCTGGCTGGACCTGCGCCGCATCGCGACCGGCCTGGACCGCCAGCCCGCCGGCCCGCTGCGCCTCACGGAACCCGGCATCGAGATCCCGCAGTTCTACGCCCTGCTCGCGCAGAACGCCCACCGCACCCCCGCGCTGCGCTCCCTGCGCCGCGCCTGGGTGCAGCCCGCGCTCGGGGCGCCCTACCTCGCGCTCGGCCTGGACGTGTACGACACCTCGCCCGCCGCCGTGGACTCGGTGCGCGCGATGATGCAGCAGTCCATCGGCGCGGTCCCGGAGGGGCTGCCGGTGTCCACGGTCGCCATGACCGACGACTACGACCCGGTCGTGATGTGGATGTGGGCCAACGTCCGCCCGTTCTACGACCGCGAGGCCCACGCGCCCGCCCCGCAGCTCCAGGCCCCGCCCCAGGCTCCGGCGGCCGGGTACGGGTACCCGCCAGTACACGGGGGCTACTG
Organism: Streptomyces sp. NPDC004561; assembly: GCF_053602155.1. Lineage (NCBI taxonomy): Bacteria > Bacillati > Actinomycetota > Actinomycetes > Kitasatosporales > Streptomycetaceae > Streptomyces > Streptomyces sp. NPDC004561. The sequence continues at coordinate 11,431 of NZ_JBSGDB010000022.1, read as the reverse complement.
ACCGACCGGGTCCACGCGGCGGGGCGAGGCTTCACGGATTTACGGCCCGACCGGGCTTCCAGCTGCCGTTTCGGAGTGATGTGACGCCGGTCACGGTCGTGTGGGTCTGTTCTCAACTGCCCCGCATGCCCCTGTCGGTTCGGGGTGCGGTGCCCCCAATGTCCGTGTCCGGCAGACAGCTCCTCCTGTTCGGATAACGGAATCCCCTAGGCGGCATCACGTTTGCGCATACTTTCTCCATCGGGCCTGGCGCGTGATCGAGACCGCATTGAAGACTCGCCTCTCAAGACGCGAGGCCATCGATCCTGTGATCGAAACCAGTCACAGGATCAGTTGGAACTTTGGGGCCGTCACCCACGTGCGGCCGGCGCAGGTAAGTGAACCAAGCCGCCCACAGCGGCGGACAAAGGCCGGTCACCACCGGCGAGAGGGGTCAGGTCAACTGTGACCGCACCGATCGAGACCACCGGGGCAGAGGCCGGAGCGCCTCCCGAGTCCGTGCTCGCCGGGGCCAAGAAGAGCCAGATCGAAGGGCGTTCACTCAGCCAGATCGCCTGGACCCGGTTCAAGCGGGACAAGATGGCCGTGGCCGGCGGCGTCGTCGTCGTGCTGCTCGTGCTGATGGCGGTTCTCGCCAAGCCGATCGAGTCGATCTTCGGACTCGACCCGGACAAGTTCCACCAGGACCTCATCGACCCCGCGCTGCTGGCGCCCAAGGCCGCCTGGGGCGGCATGAGTTGGGCCCACCCGCTGGGCGTGGAGCCGCAGTACGGCCGCGACATGCTCGCCCGCATCATCGACGGCTCCTGGGTCTCCCTCCTGGTCGCCGGTGGCGCCACCCTCCTCTCGGTGGTCATCGGTACCGTGCTGGGCGTCGTCGCCGGTTACTACGGTGGCTGGATCGACAGCGTCATCAGCAGGCTCATGGACACCTTCCTGGCGTTCCCGCTGCTGCTGTTCGCCATCGCCATCTCGGCGTCCGTGCAGGACGGCTTCTTCGGCCTCAACGGCCTGCCGCTGCGCATCTCCGTGCTGATCTTCGTGATCGGCTTCTTCAGCTGGCCGTACATCGGCCGTATCGTGCGCGCCCAGACGATGACCCTGCGCAGGCGGGAGTTCGTCGAGGCCGCCACCAGTCTGGGAGCCCGCGGCCCGTACATCCTGTTCCGGGAGCTGCTCCCCAACCTCGTCGCGCCGATCCTCGTCTACTCGACGCTGATCATCCCGACGAACATCCTCTTCGAGGCCGCTCTGAGCTTCCTCGGAGTCGGCATCGCTCCGCCGCAGGCCTCCTGGGGCGGCATGCTCAGCAACGCCGTGGATCTCTACACCGCAGATCCGCAGTACATGTTCGTGCCCGGACTGGCGATCTTCATCACCGTCCTGGCATTCAACCTGCTGGGTGACGGGCTGCGTGACGCGCTCGACCCTCGCAGCAAGTGATCCATCGATAGAGGGGCTTTCCTCAACGTGAAGACGAGAAGGGTTTTCGCTGCCGTGGCCTCGGTCACGGTGCTGTCCCTGAGTGCGGCCGCGTGCGGCGGCGGGGGCGGCAAGAGCAGCAGTGGCGGCAACGGAACGAAGGACGCGGCGCTGGACTCCATCGTCAACGCGTCGAGCAAGAAGGGGGGCACGGTCAACCTGGAAGACTCCGACGTGCCCGACTCCCTGGACCCGGGCAACACCTACTACGGCTTCGTGCAGAACTTCTCGCGCCTGTACGCGCGGACGCTCGTCACGTTCAAGCCGGCCGCGGGCAAGGACGGCCTCACGGTCGTCCCGGACCTCGCGGAGTCCCTGGGCACGCCCAGCAAGGACGCCAAGACCTGGACGTACCACCTGCGTCAGGGCCTGAAGTTCGACGACGGGTCCCCGATCACGTCCAAGGACGTCAAGTACGCGATCGAGCGCTCCAACTTCGCGCCCGAGGCCCTGTCCAACGGCCCGACGTACTTCAAGGCGTACCTGCAGGGCGGTGACAAGTACAAGGGCCCCTACAAGGACAAGAAGGGCCTGGACTCCATCGCCACCCCGGACGACCGCACGATCGTCTTCCACCTGAACCAGCCGTTCGCCGACTTCGACTACCTGGCGACCTTCTCCCAGACGGCCCCCGTGCCGCAGGCGAAGGACGACGGTGCGAAGTACGTCCAGCACATCGTGTCCTCCGGCCCCTACAAGTTCGCCTCGTACGAGGAGGGCGCCAGCGCCAGCCTCGTCCGCAACCCGAACTGGGACCCGAAGACGGACCCGATCCGCAAGGCGCTGCCGGACAAGATCAACGTCAAGTTCAAGGTCAACCCGGTCTCGATCGACAACGACCTGATGGCTGACAAGATCACGGCCGACATATCCGGTGCCGGTGTGCAGCCGCAGACCCAGCCGAAGGTCCTGAGCGGCAAGTACGCCAAGCAGACGGACAACTCGTACGCCGGCGCCACCGGTTACATGGCGCTGAACCTGCACGTCGCGCCGTTCGACAACGTCCACTGCCGCAAGGCCGTGCAGTGGGCGCTCGACAAGCAGTCGGTGATCGACGCCATGGGCGGCTCGCCGAAGGGCGACGTGGCCACCACGCTGCTGCCGCCGTCCGTCAACGGCTACGCCAAGTTCGACGAGTACCCGTCCGCGGGCCACAAGGGTGACATCGCCAAGGCCAAGGACGAGCTGAAGCAGTGCGGCAAGCCGAACGGCTTCTCCACCACGCTGACGGCCCGTTCCGACCGTCCCGCCGAGATCGCGGGCGCCACGGCCATCCAGAACTCCCTGAAGGCCGCCGGCATCAACGTCGACATCAAGCAGTTCCCCTCCGGCAAGTACTTCGCCAACTTCGCCGGTGTCCCGAGCTACGTCCACCAGCACAAGCTCGGCATGATGATGATGGCGTGGGGCGCCGACTGGCCGACCGGCTACGGCTTCCTGGACCAGATCATCGACGGCAGCGCCATCAAGCCCTCGGGCGGCAACAACCTGATGGAGCTGAACGACCCGAAGATCAACGCCGCTCTGAAGGCGGCCATCGGCAACACCGACGCCGCGGCCCGCACCAAGGCCTGGGGTGACATCGACAAGATGGTTGCCGACAACGCCTCGGTCGTTCCGCTGGTCTACCGCAAGAACCTGCTGATCAGGCCCACGTCCGCGACCAACGTCACGGTCACGCAGGCGTACCTCGGCATGTATGACTACCTGCTGCTGAGCTCCTCGAAGTAACAGCAGGCCGGATACCCCTGAAAGGCAGGTGAAGGCACCGGGTGGCCGGGGCGGACACACACCGCCCCGGTCACCCGGAGCCGCACAGCTGTGGCTGCGTACATCATCCGACGCGTCTTCGGCGCATTGGTACTGCTGCTGGTGGTCAGCGCAGTCACCTTCGCCATCTTCTTCCTGGTCCCCCGCCTAGGCGGCCAGACAGCCACCCAGCTGGCCACCCAGTACGTCGGCAAGGACGCCAACCCCGCGTCCGTCGCCGCGATCAAGCACAATCTGGGACTCGACCAGCCCATCTACATGCAGTACTGGGACTACATCAAGGGCCTGTTCGCAGGCGCCGACTACAACTACGGCCCCGACGCCACGCACTGCAGCGCCCCCTGCTTCGGGTACTCCTTCAAGAGTCACGTCGAAGTGTGGCCCCAGCTCCAGCAGCGCATCCCGGTCTCCTTCTCGCTGGCCGTCGGTGCGGCCGTGATCTGGCTGATCTTCGGTGTGACGACCGGTGTCGTCTCGGCGCTCCGCAAGGGCAAGCCGGTGGACCGCATCTCGATGTTCATCGCCCTCGCCGGCGTCTCGCTGCCGATCTTCTTCACCGGCCAGGTGATCAACGCTCTGTTCGTCTACCAGTGGCCCATCTGGGACAGCACGGACTACGTGCCGTTCACCCAGAACCCGGCCGACTGGGCCTGGCACCTGCTGCTGCCCTGGGTCAGCCTCGCGTTCCTCTTCTCCGCCACCTACGCCCGGCTCACCCGGGCGGGCATGCTGGAGACGATGAGCGAGGACTACATCCGGACGGCACGCGCCAAGGGCCTCAAGGAGTCCGTGGTCGTCACCAAGCACGGGCTGCGTTCCACGCTCACCCCGATCGTGACCATCTTCGGTATGGACTTCGGCACCCTCATCGGTACCGCGGTGCTCACCGAGACCGTCTTCTCCCTGCAGGGTGTCGGCGCGTACTCCATCCAGGCCATCAAGGACAACGACCTGCCCATCGTGATGGGCGTGACCCTGGTCGCCGCGTTCTTCATCGTCTTCTGCAACCTCGTCGTCGACCTGGTGTACGCAGCCATCGACCCCCGGGTGAGGTACTCGTGAGCAAGCTCGAAAAGGCGGCGGTCGGCGAACCGGCCGGCTCCGCCCCCTCCGAAGCCGACGACGCGTTCCTCTCCGTACGCGATCTGCGCATCCACTTCAACACCGACGACGGCCTGGTCAAGTCGGTGGACGGAGTCAGCTTCGACGTGCGCCGGGGCAAGACCCTGGGCATCGTCGGTGAGTCCGGTTCCGGCAAGTCCGTCACCTCGCTCGGCGTGATGGGCCTGCACCGTTCGGCCAACGCCCGGGTCTCCGGCGAGGTGTGGCTGGACGGCCAGGAGATGATCGGCGCCGACCCGGACGAGGTCCGGCGGCTGCGCGGCCGCAAGATGGCGATGATCTTCCAGGACCCGCTGTCCGCCATGCACCCCTACTACACGGTCGGGGCGCAGATCATCGAGGCCTACCGGGTCCACCACAAGGTCAGCAAGAAGGTCGCCCGGCAGCGGGCGATCGAGATGCTGGACCGCGTGGGCATCCCGGAGCCGGCCAAGCGCGTCGACGGCTACCCGCACGAGTTCTCCGGCGGTATGCGCCAGCGCGCGATGATCGCGATGGCGTTGGTGAACAACCCCGAGCTGCTCATCGCCGACGAGCCGACCACCGCCCTGGACGTCACCGTGCAGGCGCAGATCCTGGACCTGATCCGGGACCTGCAGAAGGAGTTCGGCTCCGCGGTCATCATGATCACGCACGACCTCGGTGTGGTCGCCGAGATCGCCGACGACCTGCTGGTCATGTACGGCGGCCGGTGCGTGGAGCGCGGGCCGGCCGAAGAGGTCTTCTCCGCGCCCCGCCACCCCTACACCTGGGGCCTGCTCGGCTCGATGCCGCGGCTGGACCGGGAGGAGACCGACCGGCTCATCCCGATCAAGGGTTCGCCGCCCTCCCTCATCAACGTCCCGTCCGGGTGCGCCTTCAACCCCCGCTGCCCGTACGCGGACATCCCGAAGGACAACGTCACCCGCACGGTCCGTCCCGAGCTGACCGAGGTCGGCGGCGGGCACTGGGCGGCCTGCCACATGACGCAGGAGCAGCGGGAGCGTATCTGGACCGAAGAGATTGCGCCGAAGCTGTGAGCGACGAAAAAGTGAGCATCCCCGCGCAGAGTGACGGTGCCGCCATCGAGGGCGCCGCCGTCTCCGACGGCGAGGTCCTGCTGAAGGTGAGCGGGCTCCAGAAGCACTTCCCGATCCGCAAGGGCCTGCTGCAGCGGCAGGTCGGGGCGGTGCGCGCCGTCGACGGCATCGACTTCGAGGTGCGCAAGGGCGAGACCCTGGGCGTCGTGGGCGAGTCCGGCTGCGGCAAGTCGACGATGGGCCGGCTGATCACCCGGCTGCTCGAACCGACCGCAGGGCAGATCGAGTTCGAGGGCAAGGACATCACGCACCTCGGCACCGGCGGCATGCGCCCCATGCGCCGCGACGTGCAGATGATCTTCCAGGACCCGTACTCCTCGCTGAACCCGCGCCACACCATCGGCACGATCGTCGGCGCCCCCTTCAAGCTGCAGGGCGTCCAGCCCGAGGGCGGCGTCAAGAAGGAGGTGCAGCGGCTGCTGTCGGTGGTCGGTCTCAACCCCGAGCACTACAACCGCTATCCGCACGAGTTCTCCGGCGGTCAGCGCCAGCGCATCGGCATCGCCCGCGCGCTCGCCCTGAAGCCGAAGCTGGTCGTCGCGGACGAGCCGGTCTCCGCGCTGGACGTGTCGATCCAGGCGCAGGTCGTGAACCTGCTGGACGACCTCCAGGAGGAGCTTGGCCTGACGTACGTGATCATCGCGCACGACCTCTCGGTCGTCCGGCACGTGTCGGACCGCATCGCGGTGATGTACCTCGGCAAGGTCGTGGAGCTCGCCGACCGGGAGTCGCTGTACAAGGCGCCGATGCACCCGTACACCAAGGCGCTGATGTCGGCCGTCCCGATCCCCGACCCGAAGCGGAAGCACGTCAAGAGCGAGCGCATCCTGCTCAGGGGCGACGTGCCCTCGCCGATCGCCCCGCCGAGCGGCTGCCGCTTCCACACCCGGTGCTGGAAGGCGACGCAGATCTGCAAGACGACCGAGCCGGTTCTGCTGGAGCTGAAGCCCGGTCAGCGGGTCGCGTGCCACCACCCGGAGAACTTCGAGGACCAGGCGCCGCAGGACACCGTGCTGCTGTCCGTGGCCAAGGAGGCGGCCGAGCTGATCGCCGACGAGGTCCTCGCGGAGTCGGCGGAGACGTCGGCGGCGGTGGCGGCGGAGCTGGCCGAGGAGACCGCTGCGGCGACCTCGGAGGAGACCCCGGAGGAGACCCCGGCGGGCGCCGCCGAGGCGACCTCGGAGGAGGCCGCTGACGAGACCTCGGAGGAGACTGCCGAGGAGACCTCGGAAGAGGCCGCCGAGGAGGCCCCCGCGGCCGCTTCGGAGGAGGCTGCCGCCGACGAGGACTCGACCGGAGCCACCAAGCCGGCGCCCAAGTCCCAGGAGTCAACCGACAAGTAACACATGACAACTGGGCAAAGTCATGTACATGCCTGAACGGGAGAGTGCAGAGTCGTCCGTGTCCGACCCATGATCGGTACACGCTCGAAAGGGACGACTCATGACACTCTCCCGTTCGGCACGTTTCGGGGCCCTCGCGACCGCGGCGGCCTCCTTCCTTGTCATCGCCGCCTCTCCCGCCCCCACCCCGGGCGCCCCCGGCGTCGGCGACCCCTACTTCCCGCGGCTCGGCAACGGCGGCTTCGACGCCCTGCACTACGACCTCGACGTCGCGTACGCGCCCGGCACCGGCCGCCTCGACGGCCGTACCACCCTCACCGCCCGCGCCACCCAGAACCTGTCCTCCTTCGACCTCGACCTCCAGCAGCTGGAGATCACGAGAGTCGAGGTGAACGGCAGGCGCGCCGAGTTCACGCGCGACGGCGACGAGGTCACCGTCACTCCGCGCCGAAGCCTGGAGCGCGGGCGGACGTTCCGGGTCTCCGTCACCTACGGCGGCGTACCCCAGCCCCTCAGCGGGCCCATCGTGTTCGGCTCCAAGTACGGCTGGATGAAGACCGCCGACGGAGTCTTCGTCGCCTGTGAGCCCAACGCCGCGTCCACCTGGTTCCCGTCCAGCGACCACCCCTCCGACAAGGCCACCTACGACATCCGGATCAAGGCGCCCGAGGGCCTGACCGCCGTCTCCAACGGCCGGCTGGTCTCGACGCACGACAAGGACGGCTCGACGTACACCCACTGGCGCGAGTCGAAGCCGATGGCGACCTACCTCGCGACCGCCACCATCGGCAAGTTCGACGTCCGCACCGGGCGCACCCCCGGCGGCATCCCGATCTACGTCGCCATCGACCCGGTGCTGAAGAACAGGAACAGCGTCGACGTGTACGCCGTCACCGCCGCCGCCACGGACTACTGGTCGAAGGTCTTCGGGCCCTACCCCTTCGAGGAGACCGGCGCGATCGTGGACGACATGCCGGAGGCCGGGTTCTCCCTGGAGGTGCAGAGCAAGCCCGCCTACTCGGCCGTGCGCAGCGAGTCGACCATCGTGCACGAGCTGTCCCACCAGTGGTTCGGCGACTCGGTGAGCGTGGCCCAGTGGAAGGACATCTGGCTCAACGAGGGCTTCGCCACCTACGCCCAGTGGCTGTGGGCCGAGCACCAGGGCACCCGCTCCGCCCACGACTCCCTCGTCGCCAACTACAACGCCCTGCCCGCCGACTCGCCCTTCTGGCAGATCAAGGTCGCCGACCCGCAGCGCGACACCATGTTCGCCTTCGCCGTCTACCAGCGCGGCGCGATGACGCTCCAGATGCTCCGGGAGCGGATCGGGGACAAGGCCTTCTTCCGGCTGCTGCCGGCCTGGGCGAAGCTCCACCGGTACGGCAACGCGGACACCGCCGACTTCATCCGCCTCGCCGAGCAGGTCAGCGGGCAGCAGCTGGGCGACCTCTTCCACACCTGGCTGTTCACAACAGGGAAACCTGCCCTGTGATCCTGGCTTTGTAAGGTTCACACCCGGCGTCGGGTGAGAATGTATGGGTGCAGCTCCAGCAACTCTTCAGTCCCTCCGTCCAGCACACGCTCGATGTGGTCGGCATCTTCGTGTTCGCGATCTCCGGCGCGCTGCTGGCCGTCCGGAAGAACTTCGACATCTTCGGCATCGCCGTGCTCGCCGAGGTCACCGCGCTGGGCGGGGGACTGTTCCGGGACGTGGTCATCGGGGCCGTGCCCCCGGCGGCCTTCACGGACCTCGGGTACTTCCTCACCCCGCTGCTCGCCGCGCTCGTGGTCTTCTTCCTGCACCCGCACGTGGAACGGATCCAGTCCGCGGTGCTCGTCTTCGACGCGGCCGGCCTCGGCCTGTTCTGCGTCAGCGGTACGACGAAGGCGTACAGCTACGGCCTCAACCTGACCGCGTCGGCGACGCTGGGCCTCGCCACCGCCGTCGGCGGTGGCGTGCTGCGCGACGTGCTCGCCAACGAGGTGCCCTCACTGCTGCGCTGGGACCGCGACCTGTACGCGGTCCCAGCGATCGTCGGCGCGACCATGGTCGTGCTCTGCATCCGCTATGACGCCCTGACCCCCCTCACCAGTGGGCTCGCGGTCGTCACCGCTTTCGTGTTGCGCCTGCTCGCGATGCGGTTCCACTGGCGAGCTCCGCGTGCGTGGAACCGCCGGTCGACGGTGACCGAGGAGTAGTCCCGCTCGCCCTCCGGGTAAGGGAGCCGGCGTTCCCGTTGAGGGAGTGGTCCCGGCCCTTCGCGTGGTTCTGGCCCATCTGCAGGGTCAGCCAGCGGAACACCGTCGGCACCTGCGGCCGCCACAGCGCCATGGTGTGACCGCCCGCGCTGCGCGGCAGGAACACCACGTGCACGCTGGTCGGCGCCTTGGCGATGGACTCCAGCGCCACACCCGCCTGGTAGCCGTCGCCGGACTCGCCGGAGAAGTACAGGGAGATCCTCGGCGGCACCGGCTGCTTCTTCAGGATCGTGTACGGGTTGTTCTCGGCGCGCAGTTCCGGGTTCTGGGCGGCGAGGGAGTTGCGTTCGCCGATCGGGTCGTTGTAGCCCGACATGCTCACCGCGGCCCGGTACCGGTCGGGGTGCGCCACGGCCAGCTTGACCGCGCAGTGCGCGCCCGCCGAGTACCCGGCGACGGCCCAGCCCTGCGGCGCCGGCTGGGCACGGAAGTTGTCCGTGACCATCTTCGGCACGTCGATGCTGAGCCAGGTGTCGGCGTTGACCTGACCCGGGATGTTGGCGCAGCCGGTGTCGACGCCGGCCAGCAGGTTGGTGCGCGGGGCGACCAGGATGAAGGGCGCCACCTGGCCGCTCCGCATCAGCGGCAGCAGCTGCTCGTGCGCCTTCATCGACCCGAACCAGGCCTTGGCCGAACCCGGGTAGCCGGGCAGCAGTTCCACGACCGGGAACTTCTTGTTGCGGTAGGCCGGGTCGTCGTACTGCGGCGGCAGCCAGACGTAGACCTCGGCGTTCACGCCCGAGACCTGGCCCTTGAGCTGGGTGACGCGCACCCCGCCGGCCGCGTGCATACCGGGCCCCGAGGCCGCCGTGAAGGTCTGCTTGACCTTGGGCAACCGTGTCACCGCTATGCCGCCGGTGCCGTCCCGGCCGAGGTCGGCGGCCTGCTGGACGTGGTTTCCGGTACCGAACAGATCGGCCCAGTTGTCGTACAGGTTGTTCTGGTTGTTGACCAGGACGAAGACCAGGGTGACGGCCGTGCCCTGGGCGAACAGCAGCATCAGCACCCGGGTCGCGATGCGAAGGGGCTTCGGCCCGCGCGTCCGCGACCACAGGAGGAGCGGCAGTATGAGGGCGACCACGGCCAGCACGATGGTCGTATAGAGGAACGGAGTCCCGGTGAGGCTCATGTCCCCATAGAGGGGAAACAGGGGCTCGGGGTTACGGACGTGTCTGGGCACTTACCTAGAAATTGCCGGAACCTCACCCGGGGGATGGATTCAAAAGCATTTTGTCATCTCGCGGTCACAGAAAAAGCTACCGCTTAGTAGTTTCTTGTTGTACCGTTCATGCATGCCAGAAGCAGCTTCCGCCCCCTCCCCGTCGCGGGCCGTGATCGGTGACAGCGAGTTCGACCGCGACACCGCGGTCACCCGGCGCGAGCCCGGTGTCTACGACATCGACCTCTCGGCCGGCTGGACCATCATCAGCGCCGTCAACGGCGGCTATCTGCTGGCCGTGCTCGGCAGGGCCCTCGCGGACGCCCTCCCGCACCCGGACCCGTTCACCATCTCCGCGCACTACCTGACCGCCTCCCGGCCCGGCCCGGCGGTCGTCCGCACGCAGACGGTCCGCACCGGCCGCACCCTCTCCACCGGGCAGGCCTCGCTCCTGCAGTACGACGACGAGGGCAACGAGGTGGAACGCATCCGCGTCCTCGCCTCCTACGGCGACCTCTCCGCCCTCCCCGACGACGTCCGGACGACCGCGGCCCCGCCCGCGATCCCGCCGCCGGACCGGTGCTTCGGCCCCGAGGACGGACCCGCCCCGATCGACGGCAGCAACGCCATCGCCGACCGGCTGATGCTCAGGCTGGATCCCGCCACCCTCGGCTGGGCGCTCGGCGCGCCGTCGGGCAAGGGCGAGATGCGCGCCTGGTTCGGGCTCGCCGACGGCCGCGACGCCGACCCGCTCTCGCTGCTGCTCGCCGTGGACGCGCTGCCGCCCACCGCCTTCGAGATCGGCCTCAAGGGCTGGGTCCCCACGGTCGAGCTCACCGTCCACGTCCGCCACCGCCCGGCCCCCGGCCCGCTGCGGGTGTCGATCACCACCCGCAACCTGGCCGGCGGCTTCCTGGAGGAGGACGCCGAGGTCTGGGACAGCGAGGACCGTCTGGTCGCCCAGTCCCGGCAGCTGGCCCGGGTCAGGCTCGGCTGAGCGGGGCGCGGCCCAGCCAGGCCGCCAGCTCCTCGTGCGGACCGGCGCCTTCGGGGGCCTCACGCGGGGCGTCGAAGGGGACCTCCTCGTCGCGCGGCAGGGACCCGGGCAGCACCCGCCGCGCCGTGGCGAGCGCGAACCGGGCCGGCTCCGGGTCGAGTTCGTGCGGGTGCCCGAGGGCCTCGGCGAGGTCCCAGGTGTGGGCGACGATCTCCATCAC